>JBCCNR010000001.1:0-26984 GCA_039025725.1 Pseudomonadota bacterium
ATAGGATATTATGACTATCTTGAAGAGGCCCTATGTCTTATAGAATGGCCAGAAAAAGCAGAAATGGCTCTACCTGAAACGCGATTAGATATTCATATTGAAAAAGTTGATGCAGATAATGAATGTCGGCGCTTGACGCTTGTGCCTCAGGGAGATTATAGTCTCGACAAGTTTAAGCTTTAAAATATCAGGGGATATAATGTTTGAAGATGATTATGATCGCGATGCAGAACGCGAAAAATTTTTAAAAAATGCTGGATATGCTCATCATGATATTGCTAGGTTGAAAGGCGATGCTTCAAAGCGCATCTTCTCGCGTTTGACGAAATCGGGAAAAAGCTTTATCCTTGTAGATGCAAGCCCTCTTTTGGGGGAAGAGCCAGCTGCATATGCTGCTTTGACAATGTATTTGCTGAAAAATGGTCTGAAATGCCCACAAATTCTTGCTGAGGATGTTTATCAGGGTTTTTTCATTGTCGAAGATTTTGGCGACAATCTTTTTTCTCAGCTGCTTAAGAATGCAGATAAATCTACTGAAGAAGAGCTTTACAAAGCTGCAATAGATGTGCTTGTTGCATTGCAAAAATCTCCCATTGAGGATGTTGTTTCTTATGAAGATTTTTCGCATAAATTACAGCTTTTTAATATAGACCGCCTTATCGCAGAGGCAAGATTATTCACTGACTGGTACATCCCAGAGCTCACCAGAAGGCCAGTTTCCTATGCTGCAAGAGATGAGTTTACAGCAATCTTCCGCGGACTGCTTTTGCCAGTTGTCAATGAACAGAAAGTTGTCGTCTTAAGAGATTACCATGCTGATAATCTCATGTGGTTCCCCGATCAAAAAGATATTGAACGTGTAGGTTTACTTGATTATCAGGATGCTGTGATCGGAAATCCTGCTTATGATGTTGTATCACTTTTACAGGATGCAAGGCGCCCAATTGCATCGTCTTTACAGAAAAAAATGATTGATTATTATCTATCTCAGTCTGACTTGCTCTCTAAAGAAGATTTTATGCGCTGTTATAATATTTTAGGTGCGCAGCGTAATATAAAAATCCTGGGTATTTTCATGCGCTTATTTGTGGTGGATAAGAAAAGCGATTATTTAGCGTTTCTACCAACAGTTTGGGGATATCTTGAGGAAGACCTTGCACAGCCTGAATTAAAGCCGCTCAAAGACTGGTTTGACAGGTGGCTGCCTCTGCCACTTCGTCACGAAGAGATTGCAGCATAAGCATTATTTTATGATAAAATCCTGTGTTATTTTGGCTGCAGGTTTGGGGCTTCGGATGCGTCCTTTGACGGATCATATTCCAAAGCCAATGGTTGAAATTGCAGGGCGTCCTATTATATCCTATATTCTGGATATGGTTATTGGTGCCGGTTGCGATAATATCGTCATGAATATACACTATAAACCAGAACCTTTACGGGAATATATTGCTCAAAATTATTCTGATAAGGTTGTGTTTTCAGATGAAACAGATCGTCTATTAAATTCGGGGGGAGGGGTCTTTAAGGCTCTGGATTATATTCAAAATGAAAGCTTCTTTGTCATAAATGCTGATTGTATATGGTCTTCATCAGTAAATGCTCTTAAGCAGCTCGTAGATTTTTATGATCCTAATACTATGGATATTTTAAAACTGCTCTCACCGGCAAAAACAGCAATAGGCTTTGATGAAAAAGATATATATGGTCTTTCTGATGATAATAAAATTCTGCGTGATGGTAAAACCACTCAGGATTTATCTTACACAGGAATACAGATTTTAAAAAAATCGTTCTTTCAAGGATATAGCTATGAGCCTTTTTCAGTCCGAGAAATATGGGACAAGGCCTTTGAAGCTGAAACTATCTATGGATGCGTGTTTCAGGGGCAGTGGTTGCATATAGGCACCCCATATGCTGTCAATGATGCAGCACATTTCTTAAAAATGTAAATAGCTGTATAAATAATACCAAGCGCTTTAATTCATTTTCTATAATGTACCTATCATAATTATTATATATCAAGCACCTTAAAGTGATTTCTCTCACGCCAGTTGGCTTCCGCCAACAGCTCCGAGGGGGCGGGCAACGATGCGCGGCGCCCAGTCGGGCGCTCTACCAAAAGCTCTTAATAAAAAAATATTTTGGGCTTTTGGTATAAAGGTAAAGGCGGTGCGTATAAAAGCGCTCCGCCTTTTGAAATGAGTTAGACTTTATTACTGAAGCGCATCTGCAATATCATCAAACCGTTCTTCCAAGTTTTCACCAACTGCTGTAAATGCACCAATACATACAACTGCAATAAGTGCAGCAATTAAACCATATTCGATTGCTGTAGCCCCTGATTCATCATTTAAAAATTTTGAAAATAATGCTTTCATTTTTATCTCCTGTAAAATGACTCCGGATAAATTAAGTCCGAATGCATATACAATACCGTAAAGCAGCTAAACAAAGCTTAAAAATAGTTCGTATTTGATGTAAATTTATTTAAAATTCTAGGTTTAACAAAATATGAAAGATGTATCTGATCTCACTGCCGCAGAATATGATGTTATCATCAATAAGGGCACAGAGCGCCCACATTCTCATCCATATAACCATAAATGGGAAAATGGTGCATATTGCTGTAAATTTTGTGGTCAAAAGCTTTTTGCGTCAGACCATAAATATGATCCGGGTTGTGGCTGGCCGTCTTTTTTTGACAAATATGATATTGGTGCTATTGATATACATACAGATTATAGTCACGGTATGATCCGCGAGGAAATTGTCTGTAGCAGCTGCGGGGCGCATTTGGGGCATGTTTTTCCGGATGGGCCTCAGCCAACTGGCTTACGTTATTGCGTGAATGGTACGTCATTGATATTTCAGGGGGAAGAAGATTAAAATGTCAAAAAAATCACAAAATATGTCTGAAGAAAATGCAGATATTAAAGATATGTCCTTTGAAGTCGCTGCCTCTGAGCTTGAGCAAATAATTAGGCAGCTTGAAGAGGGTAAGGCATCTTTGGATGAGTCGGTTAAGATTTATGGCCGCGGAGTAGCTTTGAAAGCGCATTGTGATTTTAAATTGAGCGAAGCAGAGGCCAAAGTTGAAAAAATTTTAATTCAAAAAGATGGTACCGCAGTGCTGGAACCTTTTGATGCGCAAGAGTAAACTCTTTATGGTAAGATTTCGGCCGGCATTGGTGCCTACTCTCATGTTAATTGTGATGTCCTCGGTTATGATTTATTTAGGATTGTGGCAGAAAGATCGCGCTGTCTGGAAGGAAAACTTACTGGCGAATATGTTACAAAAATGGTCTTCCCCTCCAGAGATGTTGCCCGTAAGCGTCATTCGACTGAAGGGGGATAAAGATGCTATATTCGGTAAAGAGGCAACGCTAAATGCTTATGAAGACACGGATTTGACACTGGTAGAGGTTAAAGGAACGCTTCTTAAAGAGCCTTTTTTCTTTCGCCCGGGGCGGCATGCGGCATTTGGCAAAGGGTTTGAAGTTATTGCTGCTTTAAAGTCGCATCGTCCGGAAGAGGGCATTATTCCTATTGCCTTGGGTGTTGTTCCTTTAAATATGCGTAAAACATATCAGCTTCCAGAGGGCGATGTAAATATAACAGGAATGTTGCGTTTGCCACAACCGGCCAATAAAATTTTGCCAGACCATAAGGATCTTGTGGCGACTGTGCCATTTGGTAGCTTTTATAAGTTATTTGGAGAAGAGCTTTTACCAATCTCGGTGACTGCAACAGAGCCCACAGATTTCGGTGCCTATCCAAAGCCAAGAAACACGAAGGATTTTCTGGCCAATATTCCGAATAATCATAAAACATATATGTGGACATGGTTTATGCTTGCCGGGATTATGTTGCTTATGTATATATTCTGGCATTCTCATCATGGCAGGTTACGTCTGCGTTAAATCAAGGCTGAATAGAAAATGCAATATATTTCAACGCGTGGGCAAGCACCGATTTTAGATTTTGAACATGTTCTTATGGCTGGTCTGGCCTCAGATGGTGGTTTATACGTCCCTGAGACATATCCGACTTTCGACATTGATATGGTGAGAAAAGCAGCGATATCTCCTTACGTTGAGACTGCTTTTCGTGTTATGCAGCCCTATATTGCCGGAGCCATCGGAGATAGTGATTTTTATGATATTTTAGATAAAACATATAAAAAATTTCGTCACCCTGCAGTGGTGCCTTTATCACAGATCGGCAGCAGCAGTTGGCTTTTGGAATTATATCATGGCCCGACATTAGCATTTAAAGATGTTGCACTCTGTTTGCTTGGAAAATTATTCGAGTATTTTTTGCAGAAAAAAGGTGAGACGCTTACCATTATCGGCGCAACATCTGGCGATACAGGCTCTGCTGCGATACAGGGTTTAAGAGGGCTTGATCACGTCAGAGTCTTTATATTTTATCCTAAGGGACGTACGTCAGATGTTCAGCGCAAGCAAATGACAACTGTCGCGGATAAAAATGTGCATGCCATTGCTGTGGATGGCACTTTTGATGATTGTCAGGCGATTGTTAAGACACTTTTTGCAGATCAGGAGTTTCGTAAAAAATGCCCGATAGGTGCTGTCAATTCAATAAATTGGGCGCGCGTTATGGCGCAAATTGTTTATTATGTGACATCTGCATCTGCGCTTGGTGCTCCGGCACGTGGCTGTAGTTTCTCTGTTCCTACGGGAAATTTTGGAGATATTTTGGCGGGATATATTGCATCACGTTCGGGGCTTCCGATCCATAAACTTGCAATTGCAACAAATAGCAATAATATATTGTCGCGTTGTTATCATAGTGGGGCTTATCATCGCGGGGATGTTATGCGCACAGAGTCTCCTTCAATGGATATTCAGGTTTCCTCAAATTTTGAGCGTTTGCTTTTTGATCTATATGATCGTAATGCAGATGAGATATGTAACCTGCATGCGGATTTAAAGCATAAAAATGGCTTTACATTGGGGGTAAAGCAGTTACAGAGATTTCGAGGGCTCTTTCTTGCGGAATCTGCGACTGATGAAGAGACATTTGCAACGATCAAAAATATATATGAAAAAACAGACCGCCTTATTGATCCGCATAGCGCCGTTGGGGTAACAGTTGCGCAGAAGTTAGGATTAGATCGGGATCAATCTGTTCCGGTTGTCAATCTGGCCTGTGCTGCGGCTGCGAAATTTCCAGATTTTGTTGAGAAGGCAACAGGCGTGCACCCTGATCTACCTGCGCATTTGGCTGACTTACATCAGCGTGAAGAGCGCACGACGCATATTCCCAATGATATTGAAGCCGTCAAAGTATTGCTTATTGGATGATATCATCAGTATCATGCGTGCTTTCATATATAAAAGCACCATCAGCAAAGCCGATGGTGCTTTTGAGTGGTATTTTTAAAAATAAATTATGCGATAAGGTTACCGCTTCCTAAGAGCTGGGCTGCATTTAATCCAGTTTGGTTTTCCACGATAGCAATATTTCTAAAGCCAGTTTGTGATCCTGAACCATCTGTATCAATCATCAATTGTGCGCTGCCTTCACCTTGAATATCAACAAATGAAATATAGTTCATAATTACGTCAGCCGTTATATTCACATCGCCCAAAACATCAGAGACGTCGATTTTATCTCCTTCTGTAAGAGAAAAATCTTTTATAATATCGTTTGCATCAAAGCGAAATGATGTATCAAGTTTAAATTCAAATGTATCTGCACCTGATCCACCGAATAAAGTATCTGTATGGCGACCACCATATAAAATATCATCTTCGCCGCCACCATATAAGATATCGAGCCCACGACTTCCTTCAAGGATATCTTGCCCATGATCACCATAAAGAATATCTTCTCCGTAGCGGCCAGTTAGAATATCATCGCCAAAACGCCCCTGAAGGGTAATGTCATCATTATCAGGAGCATTTAGTGTTAGTGACTCAAATCCGTTGCCGTCAATTTGCACATAGCCGCGAATATCCTCGTAATTTGTGAAATTTTTAATCGTAATTGATTGATTATTTCCAAAGTCAAAGAACAAATCCCCGTCTATATTTGTACTGGAAAGAGCTTCCAGCCCGGCAAGGTCAAGATTCCCATTTTGTGATGTTATGCTGAGTGCATGATCATCTGGATCAAATGAAGATATAACCATCGGTGCATTCGCAGTTGTCAAATCATAGGACAAAATAGATTGCCCAAATATACCAGTTTCCAATGGTGTAACATTTAAATTTATCAATCCAGAAACAGTAACACCATGCACATCTTGCACAAGATATTCAAAACTATCAGCGCCTGAAAAATCTGTCCCAGGTGCATATGTTATGATTCCATTTTCATCCATCGATATATTGCCGTGATCTGGTGCGCCTGCATAAATAATATTCAGATCATCTCCATCGGGATCCTGTATATTCGCCAGAAGAACATCACTATCAAATGAAAGCTCAGTTGCCTCAAGGAGGTCAAAAGTTGGATTGCTCAAAACTTCAGGTGCTTTACTTTCAAAAGCAAAGTGAATGTCACTCTCAAAACTATCCAGAAGATCGCCATTGGTGCGTCTTTTTGAGTATCCATCAAACTTAAGAGTATAAGTCTGATCATTCTCAAACACAAAATCCTGAAAATTTGTGCTATCAAATATATAATTTCCTCTATTTATAACCGCACTGCTGAGAATGATGCCATCATCAGATAGGATCTGAATTTCAACACTCCTCACTTTATCATTTCCAATGAAGTTACCATCCTCACCTTCATATATGGCCTCGATGGTAAAGCTGTTATCAAACTCAGAGATAGATAAAGTTTGATCACCTATCAAAGATACAACCTGACCAGCTTCATCAACAATGTTGTAGTCACCATTAAGACCCGTTGGAGTTATAGTGAAGTCGACTCTGCCGACATCACTGCCCCCATTTCCATCATCAACAGTGTAGTTAAAATAATCCTCACCAGTAAATCCTAATGCATGAGTATATGTGAAGCTGCCATCACTAAGCAGGTCAATAATGCCGCCCTTTACTGTTGTAAACTGACCGGCAGTTACGTTTAAGGTGTCTGCGTCAATGTCGCGATCATTTGTTAAAATATTTCCAGAAATCGCAATATCCTGATCACTGCTATAGCTCTCGTCAAAAGCAAGAGGAGAACTATTTTGTTGTTCCTGACCATAATCTAATGTGCCTGTGCGAATAAGATCATCTAAAGTAAAGCCAGAACTTGCTATACGTGCCAGCTCAGTGAATGTGCCGTCATCAAATGCATCTACTGATAAAATAGATTTTTCCAGTGTGGAATAAAGCTGTACGCGATTAAGAATATCATCTTGAGAAGCATCAAAATTTTCTAATGCTTCAGTAAGGTCAATGCGATCACGCGCAACTTCTAGATCCTGTATAGTGTCAAAAGAAGAGGTAGCACCCCAACTTTTATCAATATCCAGTACAAATCTATCCGCACCTTCGCCACCAGTTAGACTATCCGTACCGGCTCCGCCAATTAAAATATCATTGCCACTTCCGCCATCTAAGCTATCCTGACCACTATTGCCAGTCAAAATATCATTGCCTTCCTGTCCGTTTAAAATATCATCGCCGGAATTACCATAGAGAGCATCATTGCCAATCCCCCCCGATACTGAATCATCGCCCAAGCCTCCATAAAGCTCATCGTCACCAGCGCCACCGGATATCTCATCATTAAATGTGAAGCCATGAAACAAATCATTTTCTTCCGTCCCGACATAAGGTACAATCGTTATATCGCCTGTAGGATCGTCAAATGTCAGATTATCTAAATCAACAAGGCTTGCATTTCTCTGATCTATTTCAAGGAAATATCCTGTCAAAAGCTGGTCATCATACGTAATTGATGGATTGATATTGTACCAGCCTATCTTTGCATCAGCAACAAAGCGAATATAAATCACATCATTGGCCTGATCACGGTAAATGGCTGTCTCATCAGAGTTATCCAAATACTCTAAAGATGAGACCTCACGAATATCGGTAGTCCCATCGCGAGAAAATTCCTGTCTTTGAGAAAAGTTCGTCGCAATATCCAGCCCTGCAAATTTATAAGTTACCGAAGACCCATAAGGCATTTCAAGAAGTTGTATTTCAAACTCATCGCTGGAGTCTTTAAAAGTAATATCATAGACTTCACCATTCATAAAAAAGCCATGATTGACAGTACCTTGTTCGCCCCATGTTCTGGAGAAGCCTCTATCGCTGCTATCTTCACGCTGGACCTTATAAGATGCGCCTGGTTCATCATGAATAACAAAATTTCCTAATCTTTGATCGTAATTTACAAGCGCTTCCCATTCATTGATAATTTCATAATTATCGCCATAGTAAAAACCGATACCATGCTTTGTAAAATGAGGCATAAGCTGCGCGCCAGCAACGCCCGTCATATTGCCCTCAACATCGACAAAACCAATCGTTTTATAGTTTAAAATCCCATTTCCACCCGTAAGCTTAATTTGATTTTCAAAAGGGGTATTCACAAAAGCAACATCATTTACAGAATGTGACAACATCGGCTCAACAGCATTTGTTTGATGTATTGCATAGTCATCATCATTAAAATTATGAAAAGTAATATCATTCATTGTGGCTGGGCCATCATAAAACTGCCATCCCTCAACGTCGCGATCTGTGCTACCAGCATAAAGGCCAGTATCACCCACGATAACAGCATCCTCAAGAAATTGGTTTTTACGAAGCCGTGTTCCTTTGTCAACCTCTACAAGAATAACATCTTTGGCTTCAAAACCTGTATCTCTTTGCGCCCAAAAACCAATATTAGACCAGCCGACATAAAGCTTTTGAATTCCAATGATGTCTTCATCCTGACCAAAATCTGTTGGTGGTGTGTTTTTGAGATCCCCTAATGTCCCAAGCTTAGAAGCTGTTGCATTATTGACACCTGTAATCGTATTGTTAGAAAAATTTTCTGGATTAGAGTCAAAAGCAAAATCCCACTGCACACCTTCGCCCTGTACCCCGGCAATATGATTGCCTGAAAAAAGATTGCCAGTTGATTCAATCCAAATACCAGCAGTATCTCCTCTGCCATCATCATGCACGCTCATAATGACATTATTCGTAATCTGACTGTCTTTGCCACCATGCTCTTCGATAAAGACGCCCATGCCATTAATGTCATAAACAACATTATCATCAACTATAACGCTGTCCGTTAAATGCACGACAAGCGCATTATTGAAAGATTTATGGACAGAGACACCCTTTATATAACTCCCCTGACCATCTTCCCCCAAAATGTGATAATGAATTGGATAGCGCCCAAGAGAATCTTGTTGTCCCATAAATTCAAGCTCAATGCCACTAAAGCGTCCTTCAGCTTGATTCATGACCATAATATGGCCACCATAACTATCATTTTGATCGCTGATATCCTTGCTAGTGTCGTAATTGACGTCGCCCTGTATTTTGACATCTTTTGAAATAAGCGTGACTTTGGCTCTAAAGTCAGCAAGCTTATCACCATTCTAGTTTGTATAGGTCTGCGTTACGCCAATATGATCATGCTGTATATCGCCGTCTAATGTAATCATATTACCATTAATAGAAGTGATCGTGAATTGCTCTGCCTCACTTTCAAAACCATTATCACCGCGATCATAAAAAGATGAAGATATTGCAATGACATCTCCAACCTCCCAGCCAGCGGCATCTTCTACTGTTATTGTGTTGGCACCTTGGCCACCCTGCAAGGAAGCGGTAAGTTTGGTCCATGACGTTTTACTGGCATCATCACCGTGAATATCAATTTTAGAGCCATCCCCCATTGCCATGATAAAATTATTATTGTCATTACCGATCATATTCTCGAGCATACCGACCATCATCGGGTTTAAGTCTGTGCCAACAGAGATAATGTCATTAGTCGGGAGGCGAAATCTTTGACCATCATCGGCGGTTAAGGAAATTGTGGCCTTTCCGACAAAAGGTGTATCCTCAGAGCCAATATTGAATTCACCACCACTCACGGCCAGAATCCAATCTGATGAGAGGCTGTAATTGACATTAGCACCATCTTCAAATTCAACGCGCCCTTCGATCAAAAGCCCTTCAATAGCAATTGGAGAATTACTGTGAAGCGAGTCAAAAACAAGTGTAGTCCCTTGGGAAACATGAATAATGCTATCAGATGTGATTGGACCATTTGCCGCGATAAAATCACTCCAGATGATGATGGTGTTTTGGTCGTTATTTGTGCCGTCTCCCATATCCATCATCATGTTTGGCATCATATCTGACATCATATCAGGAAATGACATATTTTCCTGAAGACTTGTTTCTTCTTCTGTTTGCGCATTGTCTAGATTTTCATCAATATCGAATAAAGACTCTTGATTTTCCATATTACCATCCCTTTTTTTGTAATTTGGAAATCCAACCTATCACTTGAATCGTAATTGTAAATATAAAATATAAATCCCGGATTGTTTTTTTTAAGCTATGTGTGCGTTTCAAATCAACAGTTTTATAATATAAATATTGGCGCAGCTGAAATTATTGTGCTATCAACCGTCAGAAAAGAAGATTACAGGAGAAGATATGGCAATTGAACAAACATTTTCAATCATCAAACCGGATGCGGTTAGACGCAATCTCATCGGCAAAATCAATGCACGTTTTGAAGAAAATGGACTTGAGATTGTTGCAATGCGTCTTGTGAAGTTGACAACTGAGCAAGCTCAGGAATTTTACTCTGTCCATAAAGAGCGCCCTTTTTATAATGATTTGGTTGCTTTTATGACATCAGGACCGGTTGTTTTACAGGTTTTACAAGGTGAAAATGCAGTTGTTAAAAACAGAGAAATAATGGGCGCAACAAACCCTGCTGACGCAGCGGAGGGCACCATTCGTAAGGATTTTGCAGAATCTATTGAGGCAAATTCTGTGCATGGTTCAGATTCACCTGAAAATGCAAAGATTGAGATATCATATTTCTTTTCTGGCTCTGACATCGTAAAATCAGTCTCTGCTGAAGCATCACAAAAGGCTGCTTAGGTTTAAGGCCTTATACCAAAAGCCCTAAATAATTTTTGATTTGCTTTTGGTAGAGCGCCCCACTAGGCGCCGAGAATCGTTGCGCGCCCTCGGAGCTGTTCGCGTAAGCGAACTGGCGTGAGAGAAAAAAGTCACTTTAAATTGTTTGTATAATAATTATGATAACCCGAACTATGGATAAGAAAATGAAGAGTAAGCATCGCCACACACGTCATTGCGAGCACAGCGAAGCAATCTCTTTACATATAAATATAATAGATTGCCACGGGTGCTATGCACCCTCTGGATGACGAGATTCTAAATTGTTAATCGTTGCAAAATGTGGTTTTTCCTTATCCATAGTTCGGGTTATGATAGATACAATATCGAAAATGAATTAAGGCGCTTAGTATTATATGTCTTATGTGATCCTCCCATCACAAGTTCTAAAAGAGTGTCTTTCGAAAGGTTATATCCTGTCGGATATACCCATTGCGGAAGATGCTCTGCAGCCTGCATCTTTGGATTTAAGGCTGGGCGCAAAAGCGTGGCGTGTTGCTGCGTCTTTTCTTCCGGGCCAAAATCAAAGTAACGCTGGACATTCGGGCAGCGCAGATGTTGCTGACAAGATTGAAACGCTCAAAATGCATGAAATAGACCTTACGCAAGGGGCTATTTTTGAGAAGGGGTGCGTTTATATTGTTGTCCTTGAAGAAGGGTTAGCTTTACCAAGGGATATTAAAGGGCGTGCTAATCCAAAATCTTCAACGGGGCGCCTTGATGTTTTTGCGCGTGTGATGACGGATCAAAGCACGTCTTTTGACAATATTCCGCAAGGATATCATGGTAAAATTTATGTTGAGATTGCACCGCGAACATTCTCTATACGCGTGAAAAGAGGAGATCGGCTCGTACAGTTGAGGCTTTCAAAGGAAGTCGAGACTGAGAGTAAGATAGATGATGCCATTAAAATTCCTTCGAAATTGCCTTTTACTGTTGATGTTGAGGGAAGCTGTACGGGCAACAAGCCTGACAGCGGAGATTTTCCGCCTATTATTGGGTGGCGCGCGCGCAAACATGCGGGGTTGATTGATATCTCAAAGATCAAACATTATCCGATATTGGATTACTGGGAGCCTGTTTTTGCGCGTAAAAAAGGCGGTATTATTCTGGATCCGGATGATTTTTATATTCTGGCAACAAGAGAGGCTGTTGCTATCCCTTTTGATTATGCTGCTGAGATGCAGGCTTATGACACGTCTTTCGGCGAGTTTCGCGTGCATTATGCTGGTTTTTTTGATCCAGGTTTTGGTATGGATGAAGCCGGGGGCAAAGGCGCGCGTGGTGTTCTTGAGGTTAGAACGCATGAGGTTCCTTTTTTAATTGACGCACATCAGATCGTAGGGCATTTGGTTTTTGAAAAAATGACGGCTGCTTCTGATAAAATTTACGGTTCTGGGTTGAAATCTAATTATCAGGGGCAGGGCTTACATCTTGCAAAACAATTCATACATATATAGAGTGTATTTTTATTTTGTGAAAATAACATATAATAATCACTAACATTGGGTCGGGATATGTCGAAGACAGAAATAGAAAAGCACCTTGAGCGCATATGTTCTGAGCGCGGAATGCGCATGACGGAACAGCGCAGAATTATTGCGAATATTATATCAAAAGCTGACGACCACCCTGATGTAGAGGAAATTTACAATCGTGCTTTGGTGTTTGATAAGAAAATTTCTGTGTCAACGGTTTATCGGACTGTGCGTTTATTAGAAGAGGCTGGTGTTCTTGCAAAGCATGACTTTGGCGATGGCCGTGCGCGTTATGAAGAGATTGGTGAAGATCATCATGATCATTTGATATGTGTGAAATCGGGGAAAGTCATTGAGTTTTTCAACCAGGAGCTTGAGGATTTGAAAGAAAAGATTGCTGCTGAATATGGTTATAAGCTTGTTGACCATAGGTTAGAGCTTTATGCTGTGCCGTCAGACGACGCTGCTGAGAGGTCATAGGGATGCGTTGTCCCTATTGCAGTCACGAAGAAACGCAGGTTAAGGATTCGCGGCCGTCTGAGGATGGGGCTGCAATAAGGCGTCGTCGTTATTGTCCGAAATGCCATGCGCGCTTCACGACTGCGGAGCGTGTGCATATCAGGCAGCTTTATGTCTTAAAAAGAAATGGCCGTAAGGTTCCTTATAACCGTGAGAAATTATATAGATCACTTGATATTGCTCTGCGCAAACGTCCTGTAAATGCTGAGATGATTGAAAATATTGTGAATAAAACAACACGTCATTTTGAAAGCTCGGGCGAGGCTGATATAAAAAGTGATGATATTGGTGCTTTTGTAACAGAAGAATTATTAAAGCTCGATCAAGTGGCTTATATCCGTTATGTGAGCGTTTACAGAGATTTTACAAATACCTCTGACTTTGAAAAAGTTGTTGAGCGCATTAAAGAAGTTGCGGATGAATAATACCAAAAGCCCCTAATAATTTTTTAGGGCTTTTGGTAGATCGCCCCCTGAGCGGCCCCTTCGCACCCTTCGCACCCTTCGACAAGCTCAGGGACCGCTCAGTGATCGTTTTTTGCTATTTTGCGTAAGTCCTGAATTATGATAGATGTAATATTGAAAATTAATTAAGGCGCTTGGTATAAGTGAAGAGTAATATTCACAATCATTATATGGGGTATGCATTGCGACTTGCAGCGCGTCATATAGGAATGACGGGAGGCAATCCTTCGGTTGGATGCGTGATTGTTAAAGATGGTATGGTGATTGGAACCGGGACAACGGCAATTGGTGGCCGTCCGCATGCTGAGAAGATCGCGATTGATTGTGCGAAGCATATGGGGCATCAGGACCTCTCTGGAGCAACTGCTTATGTTACGTTGGAGCCCTGTGCACATGTTGGACAAACCGGATCATGTGCGGAAAGGTTGATTGAGGCAGAAGTTTCTGCTTGTTATATTGGTTTGAAAGATCCTGATCCGCGAACGGCTGGCAAGGGGATTGCAAAATTAGAGGCTGCTGGCATAGATACATATGTTGGGCTTTCAGGCGACAAAGCTGCCAAAGTGCATCGTTTTTTTACCACGCGTATCGTGCAAAATCGGCCATATATTACACTGAAATCAGCTATGTCACTTGATGGATATATTGCTTTTGGTGAGGGCAATTCAAGAAAAACGATTACGTCTGATGCTGCAAGGCGCGATGCGCATCTGCTACGTTTAAGATATAATGCGATTGCGATTGGTGTGAACACGCTTTTTGACGATGACCCTGCCTTAGATGTGCGGATAGGCGATCTTGGAGCATATTCGCCGGATATTGTTCTGTTTGATCGAGAGCTCAAATGCTCTGCGGATGCAAAGATTTTAAATCATATGCCAGATGGACGAGATAGGAAGATTATTATTTTTCATGCTTCGGGTGCTGATCTTCACGATAAGTCACATTTGACGGGGAATAAGAATATTTTACTTTATCCTTTTTCGGATGATCTTTCTAAAGCTATGCAGATTTTAGCTGATTTGGGGATAAGCGCCGTACTCATTGAAGGCGGGGCGCAGCTTGTAACCTCTTTTCTAAATGAAGAGCTTTATGATGATATAGTTCTTTTCAGGGGAGATGTCCTGATTGGTTCGGATGGGCTACCTGCTATCGGCGAGTTAAAAAGCCCTATTGATATGAAATCTTATGAAGCATTGGGCTCTGGACACTTTTTTAAAAAAGTGGATGAGGGCTGACCCTAGGTCGCCTGATTTTTTTCTCTCACGCCAGTTCGCTTATGTGAACAGCTCCGAGGGGGCGCGCAACTATGCGCGGCGCCCAGTCGGGCGCTCTACCAAAAGCACTTCATCAAAAATTATTTAGCTTTTGGTATTATATCCTTGTTTTCGTTTTTCTCTTCGCTCTCATCCATATTTTGTGGAAAAAAATCAGCACATTTTTCGACTGTTTTCTCAAAGGCAGCAGTATAGCCTTTTAGAGAGAAAGATGCTTTTAATGCCTTTCCGCTTCCATTTGTAAAATGCGTCGTGAGGATATTTCCATGTCTGGAGGCGACAACAAACCGCCCCTCATTGAGCTTAGAGCGTAGCCATGCCCATTCTCCCTCAGGTGAGAGCTCGAAAAAAACTTTTTTATCAATATTCACTTTGACTTTTTGCTTTTCATCGAGCGTATCTCCTGCAAAAAAGCTAATTTCATCACGAATATTTTGCAAAGGGCGCATAGATGTCAGGATAATAGGCTGTTTTGCTGTCTCTTCATTATTGTTATAAATCCCCTTTGAGGAAATCCAACAGAGAACCTCATTATCTTGTTCAAGGAAAAATGCTTCCCAATCATGAAACACGCCTAAAGATGTGTAGTCACTCTCAGAGGCAGTCTGTGTTTCTGTTTTTTTATCTTTATCAGTTGCGGCTTTATCCTCTGTTTCCTGAGCAAATAGAGGCAGTGATAAAAAAAATATAATCAGAAATTTAAAAACAAGTCTCATATGGTCATCCGTAAAAAAGCAATCTTACACATCTTGTACGACAGATGATATATTTTTTTACAAAAGATAAGCTATGTGATTATATATCGTACAAAGTTTGAGAGGGGTTCTATGGAAGAAAAAGCCCAAAGCCATCAATGTGATACTGTTCCATTCGGGTTTGACGATATTGCGTCCGAAGATAAGACAAATCGTGTGCGCGATTTATTTTCCGGTGTTGCTGACAAATATGACATTATGAATGATGTGATGTCTTTGGGCATACATCGCCTTTGGAAAGAGCAATTTGTCACGCTCCTTGATCCAAAGCCTTATAGGTCCTACATTGATGTTGCTGGTGGAACGGGTGATATTGCTTTAAAAATTGCAGATCGTCGTGAAACGGGGCAGGATATTGTCATTCTAGATATGACTTATGATATGCTTGAAAAAGGAAAAACACGTAAGCATCCTCATAATCAGGATATTCAGCGTATTTGCGGCAATGCAGAGCAGCTGCCTTTTGCTGCATGTTCTTTTGATGGCTATACAATTTCTTATGGCATAAGAAATGTAACGCATATAGAAAAAGCTCTTAGTGAAGCATATCGCGCGCTAAAGCCGGGAGGAAAATTTATGTGTCTGGAATTTACGATGCCAGATCATGGCGCATTTCGTAAGTTATATGATTTATATAGTTTTCATATCCTTCCCAAAATGGGAAAAATTATCTCAAAAGATGAGGATGCTTATCGCTATCTTGCCGAATCCATCAGGCGCTTTCCGCGTGCTGATCGGTTTAAAACAATGATTGAACAGGCAGGGTTTCAAAATACATCTTATCGTATCTTGTCGCAGGGGATTACTGCTATACATATAGGCTATAAAATCTGTTTATGATCAAACCAATATTTGCCTTTTTTCGCGTTTTAAAAGCGCTTATCGTTATTACGCATTATGGTGGTTTTAAGCCATTATTGCAATTTACGCGCTCGCTTTTTTTATTGCGTTTCTGGATATTTATCTGTGGTGGTTATAAAAATCGGGGCGGTCTATCCGCCGCCATGGAGCATCTGGGGCCAGCCTATATTAAAATTGGTCAGTTTCTGGCCACGCGGCGCGATATTCTACCGCTTGAGATGTGTGAAGATTTGGCGCG
This sequence comes from Pseudomonadota bacterium, assembly GCA_039025725.1. Classification (GTDB taxonomy): domain Bacteria; phylum Pseudomonadota; class Alphaproteobacteria; order JBCCNR01; family JBCCNR01; genus JBCCNR01. The sequence continues at coordinate 16,689 of JBCCNR010000001.1, forward strand.
CTTGCAAGATCGTGTGCCCTCTTTCCCGAAAGAGCATGCGATAAAACAGATAGAAACTGAGTTTGAATGTAAAATATCAGACTTATTTTCTGAGTTCTCCGACCCGATAGCAGCGGCTTCTGTTGCGCAGGTTCATTTTGCGACCTTGAAAGAAAATAACCGGAAGGTTGCTATTAAAATTCTCAGGCCCAATATTCATGCGCGTTTTGATAAGGATATTTATACATTTTTTGTCGGAGCAAAATTATTAAACTTCTTCATTCCCAAAGCAAGACGCCTCAAATTTCCAGAGGTCGTAGAGGTCTTTTCAGAATGGGTGAAATATGAGCTTGACCTTAGGATGGAGGCTGCCTCAATTTCGGAATATCACCAGCAAATCCATGACGTAAGTAATGTTGTTATCCCGAATTTATATTGGGAATATACTGGCCATAAAGTTTTAACAATGCAATTCATTGAGGGCACACCGCTCACAGACCTTGAAGGCCTTAAAAAACTTGATCATAATTTAAAAGATATTGCCCGGCAATTGATGCAGCTTTTTTTGAATGATGCAACATCGCATGGTTTCTTCCACGGAGACCTCCATCAGGGGAATATCATCATCACCCCTGAGGGGAAGATTGCGCTTTTAGATTTTGGTGTTATGGGACGCCTTGATGAGAGGTCTCGGAATTATCTTGCGCGTATCTTATATGGTTTTGTCATTCGTGATTATAAATCTATCGCAAGATTACATTTCGAAGCAGGATATGTGTCGTCAGATCAAAATGTAAATAGATTTGCGCAATCATTACGCGCCATCGGGGAGCCTTTATTTGATAAAATGGCCGGAGAAATCTCTATGGCACGCGTTTTATCTGCATTATTTGCTGTAACTGAGAATTTTCGTATGGAGACCAGACCAGAGCTTATCCTTCTTCAGAAAAATATGGTCTCCATTGAGGGGATTTGCGGACGCCTTGATCCGACATCTAATATATGGGTGACAGCGCGGCCTCTGCTTGAGGATTGGGTCAAAGAGAATTTATCTCCGCAGAGACAAATTGAAGATTTTGTGCGCAAAGCTTTGACAAAATTATATAAACAAGTCTTTGAGCATTAGGACTGACCCTAGGGCCTCTCTGAATTAATGCAATCTTAAGACTTCACACATACCATTTGGCGTAATTGCGAGTCACAATCAGAAAACATAAACTATAATCAGTTTTTTGATCTGGCATCTCATAATGAAATAGAGATATATCGATTTACAGCAAAATGTTAAAGAAGCTCTTCAAATCCCTGACAGAAAATCAGTCGAGTGATAAAAAATCGCTCAATGAGGAAGAGTATAAGCATATTGATGGCTATCTTTTACGTGAGCTCAAATATACATCCAGCATGATGGTTCTGCTATTTGGGTCCTATATCGTATATTATGGGATTTACGATATACAGGTTCTATATGCAGGGTTACTCTATGGCTTAACGATTTTATGGCCGATTGCGACGCTCAATCTTAGGAACATAGAATTTAAAGAGATAAGTTACAAATTCATCATCAGCCTGAGTTTCATGTATATGTGTTACATCAGCGGAGGTGTTTTTTCACCAGTTTTCACAAATGTTATTTTCCTTTTTATCAATCTTACACCACATAGCTATCTTATAAATTCGCGATATGTTGATGGTTTTGCTATTTTGTGGGGCGTCGTCACAATATCTGTTATTTGCTCTTATCATCTGTTTAATGTGCTTCCGCCGCCGGTGCTTCCTTTTTATGAACAATTTTTTGGAACACTTCTAGTGTTTTTTGGGGTTTTTTTCAAAATGTATCTGATTGATCGTTTCAGTCGTGTCCCAATATCGACCTTAAAAGATCAATTAGAGCGCAATAAAGAGAGAAATTCTGAGCTTCAAAAAGCGCGTGATTCTGCATTAGAACTCTCTAAGGCCAAATCGACATTCCTTGCACAAATGAGTCACGAGCTCCGTACGCCTCTCAATGCTATAATTGGTTTTTCAGAAATTATGAAGTTACAAATGCTCGGTGAAATGCAGGAAGAGTATAAGGAATATGCTGAAAGCATTCATAAAAGTGGTAATCATCTTTTGAACATCGTGAATGATATTCTTGATATGGCTAAGCTTGAAAGTGGTAAGTTTCAAGCAAACATAACCGAATTTGATCCGCTTGAGCCAGTGTTACAAGTCACCAAAACATTGGCGCCTCTTGCAAATAATAAAAATATTACGATTGTCATGAATCAAAATATTACAGATGGTTTTAAACTGAGCTCAGATTTAAAGTCTATCGTACAAATTCTCATGAATCTCATCGCGAATGCTGTGAAATATTGCCCATCCTCGAGTATTATCTATATTTCAGTTCTTACGACAGACGCGTTTAAAATCAGATATATTGTATCAGATAATGGCGATGGTTTTCCTCAAAAAGTTATTGATAATTTTGGAACTCCATTTAATCTTGATGTGAATCCAATGCATAATAATACTGCTAGCTCAGGACTTGGATTATCCATTACAAAAAAAATAACAGAGGCTCTTCAGGGAGATATTTTTGCTTCCAATAACGAAGATGGAGGGGCTACCGTTGTGGTAACCCTACCAAATTATAGTGAAGAAAATATTGTGCCTCGGAATAAAAAACCACAAGCAGCATAAATGGCTTTTCATGGGGCAATTAATCGCGTATTTGGATGATTATTGAATTGAAATGGTCGAAATATGCTATATATCCGCCCTGCCGATGAAAGAGGCATTACAAAAACTGCTAAGATTTTATCTTATCATTCATTTTCATTTAACAGATATTATGATCAGAAATATCTTGCCTGGTCAGATTTGCGGGTTTTAAATGAGGATTTTGTTGCGCCCGGCGGAGGCTTTCCTACCCATGCACATAATTATCAGAATATTCTGACATGGGTCTTATCTGGCACGTTAGAGCATCAGGATAGCCTTGGCAATATTCATAGGCTATATGAAAATGACATGCAAATGATGTATGCTGGCGCGAGAGTTGAGCATAAGGAATATAATCCTTCTTCTGATCAGGAGCTTCATTTCTTACAAATCTGGATTGCACCAAATGAAAAGCCAGAAGCCTCTGAATATCACTCATCCCATATTGAGATCGCTGATTATCATAATATATTGCGTCCGGTGATAACGTCAGATGGTTTGAATGGCTTGCCAATAAAACAGGATATCGAGATTTCGATAGGTGTCTTTGACACGGGTCAGAGTGTTAGACTTCCGCAGGAACAGCGCTATTATTGGGCTCAGATTGTGTCGGGTGCTGCAGTTTTTCAAGATCAAGACCTTACACAGGGTACAGGATTGCATTATTTTGGGGAGACTGATGTTACTTTGAATATCACCAAGGCTGATACAAAAATTTTATTCTTTGATATGCAAATACCGAAGTGAAAAATTTTAAAAATTATTTTTAAGCTCACGCAGAGTTTTAAAGCTCTCAATATCTGGCTTTCCGATTGTTTGTGTTGCGCTCTTTACATGTTCCTGATCAGCACATAAAAAAGGATTAAATTTAAGCTGGTCTTTTAAAAGCGTTGGGACGGTATAAGCATCTTTTGCGCGCAAAGATTTCATTTTATCGATATAAGCATCAAGTCCATTTATATCGGGAAAATAATGCTTCACAAAAGTGGCATTATTTAAGGTATATTCATGCGCACAATATATATATGTCTCCTCAGGAAGCGCTTTGACGCGCTGCATAGAGTGCCACATATCTTCATATGTTCCCTCAAACAGATAACCACACCCTAGATTGAAGACTGTATCTCCAAGGAATAGAGCCTTTAAATCTTTAATATAATATCCTGTAGACCCTAAAGTATGACCATCAAGTGGGATAATCTCTGCTGTGAGCTTTCCATCAAATAAAGGAACGGTCTCTCCGGGATGGTGTCTTAATGTTATATTGGGAATACGGTGATCATCGGAGGCAAGGCCATGAATCTCACAATCATATTTTGTCTTTAGTAAGGTATTTCCGCCAGTATGATCATGGTGGTGATGCGTGTTTAAAATCCCCCTGAGGTGAATATTATGATCTCTGCACCAGTCGGCTATTTTCTGTCCGTCAGGTGTATCGATGACATATGCCTCTTTTTTTGAAGTGTCTATCAGGAAAAAAGCATAATTATCTTTTAAACATGGCAGCAATTCTATTTTAAACTGTGCTGATAAACTGTTCATTAACTATTCCTGCCTAAAAATTATATTATGATGGATGATCTCACAGACAAGATAGACCGTTTCAAATCTGCTTTTAAGGATATTCGCGGTAAGATTATTACTGTTGGCGACAATCGTAAAGTTGTTAATTATACGATGATGTTGAATTTGTTGCTGATTGTGGGTCTTGGCAGTCTTATGCTTGTGACAGAACAGAGCGCAATACGGAATTATGGAGATATCAGAGGAGCAATTGGGCGCCTAAAAGAAGTCTCTGAAAGCTACGAACTTTTACTGATCAAAAGTCAGGTTACGCTTAAACCAGATCAGGAAGAGATGGTTGAAATATCGAAGCGCCTTGATGAAGAAAAAAAATATATTGATCAGGTCAGCAAGAAGATCAAAGATAATAAATATAAATCCTATCTTGATAAATTTATCGACGTTTTAGATCGGCGTCTAGCGGTGCGTGATGAGCTTTTCGCCAGATATGATAATCTGTATGATATTTATAATGATTATCGTAAGGCTGCCAATAATGTTGAAGATGTTCTTTCGAATAAAAGTAAACTGCAAATTGCAGTTAAAAATATTATGCTGGATCTGGAGAGCGTCCGTTTAATGGCAAAAAAAGACAATAGAGACGATATTTTACAGAATATACGCCAGCTTCGGGCGGAGCTATTGAATGAATCTCCGGAAATTCAGTCGAAAGTAGGTTTGTTTACTGAGAGAACGAAAGAGATCACACAATTATTACGTTATCTCGATACGATACGCACATCTATGAAAAGTGATGATTATAATCTTTTTCTTGAAGACCTTGAGAGCAAAACATCTGATCATATTTCGATTGAAGAAATTATTTTTAAATTAAAGCTCTTTTTATTCTTCTCATTAGCGATCATCATTGCAGTTTCGCAGGTTATTCTTTTAACATGGTTTTATGTGAATAGGCGTAAGACAGATCGCATTAAAGCGCAGGCTGAAGAGACAATGGAAAAAAGCAAATCTATTGTGACTCGTGCCAAGCAATATGCGCTTGATGCTCAGCGTGGGCAATATAAGCTTTTGCAGAATTTCTGCAGTGATTTCTCGACGATTATTTTTAGTGTTTCGAGGTTGTCAAAAAAGGTTAAAGATGATTTGAGCCATATAGATGAAGATCAATTAGAGGCTCTTGGGAAATCATGTAAAGTCAATACGAAGACGCTTTCTTCGTCGGTTGGTGCGCTTGAAGTATGGCTAAAAAACTATCTTGATATTCACAATGCGCGCGAAGATTGGCGAGATGCTGTTGAAGAAGATTTAAATATCTCTGAGATTGTCGATGATGTTTTTGCGCAGTCACGTTTTTATGCTGGGGAAAGAGAACATGAAATGGCTCTTTTTCACGGTGATCTCAACGCAAAAATCAGAGGCGACAATGATTATATAAAGCATATTTACATGAATATGGTTTATATCGTTTTGAAATGGTCTCAGTCCAATTGGGTAAAAACATCTGTTAGATTAATAAGGCCGGATAAGTCTACAAATGACGATATGATGCCCGCCGAAGAGAGCCCCAAATCAATTTTAGAAATTGCTGTATCCGATACGACTGCACAAGAAGAATTTGAGATGCGACAGGAGCTCTTTAACCGCGAAGAGACAGATGATGATAAGGGAGATGTATCTGATCGTTTTGTGTCAGCGGCGCTCTATTTTTCAAGACAAATTGGGGATATTCTCAATGCGAAATTTGATCTTACCAGAACGGTCGCAGATGAAAATATTTTCAAAGTCCAGATCCCTGTGGATGCAGAGGAAGGCCTTGATGGTGACATTGGTGTGCCAATTTTACAGAATAAATCAGCGATTATCGTAAGTCCTTATGCGAATGTTCTTTATACTCTAGAAGAGCAAATAAAGAATTTCGGGATGAATGTAACGCCAATTTCTGATCGTTATGCTGCTGTTGGACATATTGTTGGGGCCAAACAATCTAATGAAGAATTTGATATTGTCATTCTAGACCATCGTCCCCCTTTGATTGATGCTGCGGTACTTTCCAAGGTTGTGCGTGAAAATACCACATATGGCTTGGTGCATATTATTGTTATTACATCTGAAGCTCTTATTCCATCTTTGGAATCCTCAATGAATAACATAGATGCCATCCTGCCAAAGCCAGTTAAGCCAACTGATCTGAAGGCAACGCTTGAATATTACGTAGAGATTCAGCTTTATGGATCAAAAGATATTCCAGACATGGATGATGAGGATAATACGAAAAATTTCCTTTGTATTATGAATGAGGATTTGAGCTCAAGTCTCATAAAATTAATCGTTACCCGAGAAAATTATCATATTGATATTGCGACAACCGCAACACAGGTCATGGAAGCACTCGATACGAATATTTATGATTTTATTTTGATTTCAAATAAGGGAACATGGATCATTCCAGATAATGTTATTAATGATATCAGGCGCCACCATACTGACAATCAAAATAGCGTTGTGATATTGCTGTATGATGAACTCAAAGAGGGGCAGATGGAAAAGCTCTCTCGCAGTGGTTATGATGATTTCATTGAACTGCCTCTCAGTAAGGCTGTATTGCTACAAAAAATCGAGGAATGGGATGATCCGGTTGCAAAACGCGTTGATCAGTCCGAAGAAGATAATGATGAGACATCCGATTCTGAAATCCCTCTGGATGATACGAAAGAAATTGCCCTTAAAGACATACCTGATCAGGATGAAATATTGCCGCCCGATAGTGAGGCCTCGATTTAAAGTTTATGTCAGCATGCCGCATTGACGATTTCTTAATAATATGCTAGCTAGAATGTGCTATTGCGCTGTTCTGCGTTTGGTGCACGTTGCATGACTTGTTTTCATGTGCATCTGATTTCCTGAACTTTATTATTCTTATAAAACCGAGACTCCCATGGCTGACGATGTTGATCTGTATGATAGTGCAGATATTACCGAAATAAAACTTAAAGATCTTAAGAAAAAAAGTGCTTCTGAACTTCTCACCATGGCTGAAGAGCTTGATGTTGAGAATGCTGGCAATATGCGCCGTCAGGATTTGTTATTTGCTATTTTAAAACAGCGCGCAGATGACAATGTACGTATTACGGGTAATGGCGTATTGGAGGTCCTTCAAGATGGTTTTGGCTTTTTGCGTTCTTCTGAAGCAAATTATTTGGCCGGCCCTGATGATATATATGTTTCTCCTAATCATATTCGGCGCTATAGCTTAAGGACCGGAGACACCATCGAAGGGGAAATCAGAAGCCCCAAAGACGGAGAGCGCTATTTCGCCCTCGTAAAGCTTGATACGATCAATTATAATGAACCTGAAAAAGCGCGTCATCGTGTTCATTTTGACAATTTGACACCACTCTATCCAGATAGTGCCCTTAAAATGGAAATAGAGGATCCGACATATAAAGATTTGTCAGGGCGTGTGATTGATCTTGTCTCTCCAATGGGAAAGGGGCAGCGTGCACTTTTAACGGCACCACCGCGGACAGGGAAAACAGTTTTGCTGCAAAATATTGCAAAAGCAATCACGCGGAATTATCCGGAATGCTATCTGATTGTTCTGCTTATCGATGAGCGTCCAGAAGAAGTGACGGATATGGAGCGCACAGTACGCGGTGAAATTGTCTCATCAACGTTCGATGAGCCAGCTGTACGCCACGTTCAGGTGGCAGAGATGGTAAGTGAAAAATCTAAAAGGCTTGTGGAATCTGGCTTTGACGTGGTTATTTTGCTTGATTCGATTACGCGATTGGGGCGCGCTTATAATACGGTTGTACCTTCCTCGGGTAAAGTTTTAACGGGCGGTGTTGACGCCAATGCGCTTCAAAGACCAAAGCGCTTTTTCGGGGCTGCGCGTAATATCGAAGAGGGGGGGTCTCTTACGATTATTGCTACGGCTCTTGTTGATACAGGATCACGTATGGATGAAGTGATCTTTGAAGAATTTAAAGGCACGGGTAATGCTGAGGTTATCTTAGATCGTAAAATTGCTGATAAGCGCATTTTCCCTGCAATTGATATTGCGCGGTCTGGCACACGTAAAGAAGAGCTTTTGGTGGGCAAGGATGATATTCAAAAAATGTTCATGTTACGCCGCATCTTAAGCCCAATGGGAACATTGGATGCAATGGAATTCTTAATTGGCAAGCTGAAAGCAACAAAAAACAACTGTGAATTTTTTGCTTCAATGAATCAATAAGCTTTTTTCTGTTTCTATTATCCAGTTGCAGATCTGTGACTTTTTTTCCGTAAAATCAACCGATTAAGCGCGTTCACATAGGCGCGTGCGGAAGATGTCATTGTGTCTGTATGGGCTGAAGTACCTGTCGCGACAAACTCATCTTCATTCAGACGTACAGTCACTTTAGCTTGTGCGTCAGTCCCCTCGGTCACTGCATGCACCTGATAAAGTTCCAGCGTTGCATTATGGTGATAAAGATTGGAAATTGCTGTGAAAATTGCATCAACAGGTCCATGGCCACGTGCTGTGACGTCATGGTCTTTCCCATCAATCGTAAGCTTTAAAATGGCGCGTTGAGGTCCTTCCGATCCGCATATGACGGTTAACTCATCGCATGTAAGTGTTTCTTGTAAAGCAGCATTATTCTCCTCAATTAAGGAAATAATATCATCATCATAAATATGTTTTTTCTGATCAGCTAAATTTTTAAATTTTTTGAACAAGCTGTTTAAGCTGTCATCATCAAACTGATATCCCATTTCTGCACATTTCTTCGAAAAGGCATGTCGGCCTGAATGTTTTCCCATCACAAGATTAGACGTATTTAAGCCAATATCTTCAGGGCGCATAATCTCATAGGTTTCCTTATTTTTGAGCATACCATCCTGATGAATACCACTTTCATGCGCAAAGGCATTTTTCCCAACGATAGCCTTATTATATTGTACAGGGAAACCTGTAACAGATGATACAAGCTTAGATAATTGTGTAAAATAGACGGGGTTTATGCGCGGTTGTGGAATATTCAAATCTTTACGCACACGCCCTGCCATGACGATTTCTTCCATAGCGGCATTGCCAGCGCGCTCCCCGAGGCCATTAATGGTGCATTCAACCTGCCTTGCACCAGCGCGCACTGCGGCCATAGAATTCGCAACGGCAAGCCCTAAATCATTATGACAATGCGCAGACAATGTGGCCTTATCAATATTCGGCACACGCTCTATAAGCATAGAAATAATTTGATAATATTCTTCGGGAACAGTATAGCCCACAGTGTCTGGTACGTTAATTGTGGTTGCACCCGCAGCAATCGCAGTTTCAACCGCACGACATAAAAAGTCTTTTTCCGTGCGCGTTCCATCTTCGCAGGACCATTCCACATCATCTGTAAAAGATTTGGCTTTTTTGACACTTTTTTCAATGGCAATAAGCACATCCTCCGGCGACATTTGCAATTTATATTTCATATGCAACGGAGAAGTCGAAATAAATGTATGAATACGAAATTTTTCGGCATGCGACATAGCCTGTGCAGCGCGCTCAATGTCTTTATCGAGCGCTCTGGCAAGGCCACAGACACGCGCATTTTTTAAAAGCTTTGCGACTTCTGCAACGGATTCAAAATCTCCTTGAGATGCGATAGGAAACCCAGCCTCAATGATATCAACCCCTGCTTCATCAAGCAGCGCAGCAATTTTAAGTTTCTCCTGTAAAGTCATCGAAGCACCAGGGGATTGCTCGCCGTCACGTAATGTTGTATCAAAAATGATCATTTGATCTTTTTGTGCCATAGCTGAATACTCTTCAATAAATACCAATTAACGAATATACTGATAAATGCTTAATCAAGCAATAAAAATAAATTATTTTTTCTATTTTTGTAATTTTATTTCAAGGTTGGGTGTGGCATAATCATATGAACTGATATTTTTAAGTGTTGCGAAATAATAAAAATTCGAAAAATCTCTTTATAAAACTTGTTTGAAAAGGCGCATTGCTTTAGTGTGATTCACTAAAGCGTTACTACTAAATCTAGTGTCTTAAAATAAAAATAGATAAATCATTTAACGGGGAATATTTCG
>JBCCNR010000002.1:0-25051 GCA_039025725.1 Pseudomonadota bacterium
ATTAAAGAGCTCCCTTCACAGCTTAAAAAATCAAAGAAGTCTGGAAAGAAATATACGCCTATCTCGAAACGTCAGGATAAGCCGGATGCGATACATTTTATTCTCAAGAAATTTCCGGCTGTCACAGATGCGCAAATATGTAAACTTATTGGAACAACAAAAAATACAATAGCATCAGTTCGCGATAAAACACATTGGAAGTCACAAACAATGCGTGATGTTGATCCGGTCATTGCGGGCTTTTGTACACAGTCTGAACTAGATATGGCAATCAAACGCGGTGAAGCACGTCTGGAACGCGAAAAAGCTGCACAAGAGGCTCTTAATCCTGCGCCTGCCGACAATCAGACCCTGGTTGATCCGGATAAATTTTTTAATTAAAGCCAATAAAGTTCTTTAAAATAAGATTTGTAAATCAAGGGAAGATATGTCTGCACTGACAGTTGAAGAAGATATACGCGATCAGAACTTAAGACATCTTCTTGGTGAAAAGTATCTTTCTTATGCTTTGTCCACCATAATGAATAGGGCTCTGCCTGATGTGCGCGATGGTTTAAAGCCTGTGCATCGGCGCCTTCTTTACGCTATGCGTGTTTTAAAGCTTAATCCCAATTCGGCATTTAAAAAATCTGCACGTGTTGTCGGTGACGTTATTGGTAAATATCACCCCCATGGAGATCAGTCTGTCTATGATGCTTTGGTAAGATTGGCGCAGGAATTTTCTGTGCGTTATCCTTTGATTGATGGTCAGGGAAATTTCGGGAATGTGGATGGGGATAACCCGTCGGCTATGCGCTATACTGAGGCCAGGCTGACGGCGATCGCGGAAACCATGCTTGAAGGGATCGATGAGGGCACAGTTGATTTTCAGGATAATTATGATGGGTCCGAAGATGAGCCTGAAGTCTTACCTTCGGCTTTTCCTAATCTTTTGGCGAATGGTGCATCGGGGATTGCTGTCGGGATGGCCACTCATATTCCTCCGCATAATGTGGGGGAATTATGTGATGGGATGCTGCATCTTATAAAAAATCCAAAAGCAGAAATATCCGACCTGATGGAGTTCATTGCTGGTCCGGATTTTCCCACCGGTGGTGTAATCATTGAGCCCAAAGAGTCTCTACTAGAAACATATATGACAGGAAAGGGTGGTATAAAAATCCGCGCCCGTTATGCGCAGGAGGATTTAGGGCGCGGGCAATATCAGATTATTGTGACGGAAATTCCTTATCTGGTTCAAAAATCGAAGCTTATTGAGAAGATTGCCTTTTTATTGGAGCAAAAAAAGTTGCCGCTTTTGGGAGATATTCGTGATGAGTCTGCGGATGATATTCGCATTATTCTTGAGCCTAAAAGCAAGAATGTTGATCCTGAGCTTTTGATGGAAACGCTTTTTAAGCAGACAGATTTAGAATCGCGTTTTTCTTTGAATATGAATGTGTTGAATAAAGCGCATGTGCCGATGGTGATGTCGTTAAAAGAGGTTCTTGAGGCTTTTATTGCGCATCGTTTAGAGGTTTTGCAGCGCCGCAGTCAGTATCGGTTAGATAAGATAGATCATCGCCTTGAGGTTTTGGATGGGCTTTTGATTGCCTTTTTAAATTTAGACGAGGTTATTCGCATAATTCGAGAAGAAGATAATCCCAAACAAGAGCTTATTTCGAGGTTTCATCTGACCGAGATACAAGCTGAGGCGATTTTGAATTTGCGTTTAAGGTCGCTTGCGAAGATAGAAGAATTTGAGATTAAAAATGAGCATCAGCAGCTTTCGGCGGAAAAAGAAGAATTACATGATCTGCTTGCTTCTCCGACCAAGCAGAAAAAGCGTATTAGTTTGGAAATCAAGCAGATAAAAAACCGTTTTGGGGCGCCGATGCCGAATGGTGCACGCCGAACGACATTTTCGGATGCTCCGGATATTGACGTTGAGGCTGCAAATGCTGCCGCTGTTGAACGTGAGCCTATTACAATTTTATCATCGCAGAAAGGGTGGATACGCGCCATTAAGGGGCATATGTCTGCTGACACTGAGATGAAATATCGTGAGGGCGATAAAGAGCGCTTTCGTTTTCATGCTTACACCACTGATAAGTTAATTTTAACAGTTCAGGGAGGGCGTGCTTATACATTAAATGCCGATAAGCTCCCCGGGGGGAGATCGTCTGGCGAATCTGTGCGACTTCTTGCTGATATACCGGCCGATCAGAATATTATATCTCTTTTTGCCTATGATCCAGAGGGGCGTGTTCTTATTGCCTCATCTGAGGGACGTGGTTTTATTGTCAAAATGTCTGATATGGTTGCATCAACAAAAAGTGGAAAGCAGATTTTAACCGGTGCGTCTCCGATGTGTGTCTGTCAGCCCCTTCAGGGAGATATGCTGGCTTGTGTCGGTGAAAATCGTAAAATGCTGATATATGCATTATCTGAGCTCCCCGAACTTGCGAAAGGTAAAGGTGTTATTTTGCAAAAATATAAGGATGGTGGTTTAAGCGATGCCACGACATTTTCTTCTGAAGATGGATTGATCTGGACAGGTCGTATGAATAATATGAAGGATTTTTCAGAATATTGCGGGTCTCGCGCAACTCAGGGACGCATGGTCCCGAGAGGATTTCCACGCAATGGCAAGTTTACTCTGTGATGATAATAAGGTGTATTTGCCGTTTTATACCAAAAGCCCTTAATAATTTGAGACATCTAAGCCAGTGATGATTTTGGCAAAATCTGTACCTATTTCGTAAGGGCATACTTCACATGCTATCATTACTAGGTAAGATGTCTGAATAATTTATTATTAAGTGCTTTTGGTAGAGCGCACGACTGGGCGCCGCGCATCGTTGCGCGCCCCCTCGGAGCCCCAAAGAGGTGTTGGTGTAAACCAACTGGCGTGAGAGAAAAAATCACTTTAAATTGCTTATGTAATAATTGTGATAGGTACAATGTCAAAATTAATTAAGGCGCTTGGTATTATCTGTCTTTTATGTCTGGCTTTATCAAGCTCAGCTTTTGCAAAAGACTATGTGATTGATACAAGTCAAAGTGATATAAAAATTCATGTTGGCATCGTTGGTATCAGCGATATTATTATTGATGTCCCGAAATTTGAGGGACAGTTTTACTATGATCCTGAGGAGCTTGAAAAAAGCAGTGCGACTTTAAAAATCTTTGCGAAAGATTTGGATGGTGGCAGTGACTTTATCAATGAGCGTCTTGCCTCTGAGTTTTTATTTGAAAGCGACAGGCATCCTTATATTTTTTTCAAAAGCATGGATATTCAAATTTTAACGCCAGAGCATATAAAGCTCAAAGGACATATTACGGTTAAAAATATTCAAAAATATGCTGTGATTGATGTTCATTTAAGAGAGAAACATCATCCACCAAAATTCTATGGATTTTTAGCAATCCAAAAGTCAGATTTTGATATGCATTATGGCGCGCCTATCATTGATGACACTGTTGAAATTAAATTTATTATTTCTGGGAAATAATTCATATATTGTTATTGTTTTTCATGATATTGTGCATTTGTTAATCATATTTCATAAAAAATAACAGTTTTTCACAATGAACAGTATAAATAATCATTTTTCAGAGCCAGTAACTGTTTTTCAGGACATAAGGCTTCCTGAGCCAGCAATACCTGTTGGTTATGCTGCTCTTATTCATGTTTATGAACTACAAGTGCCTTTACCTCTTGTTCTGTCTAGCATTGGTACACGTCATAGTCTGTTTCAAAAAGATAACTGGAAAATATTTACCCCACGTCATATCCCTGATCTAACCTTGGAAGGGCAACTCGTTTTTGCCCTGAAATATGAAGGACTGGATTTACTGGTTTTAAAAAAATTATTTGAAGTGGCCTCTGCTCAAGAGATTCTTGAAATGATTGTTAGTAAACCAACAAGTAGCTATATGCGTCGAATATGGTTCTTATATGAGTGGCTATTAAATCAAAAACTTGACCTAGATGACGCAAAGCAGGGAAATTATGTCAATATTGTAGATGAAGCCCAGCAATATGCCAGCGAAGCTATTAATTCAACGCGCCACCGCGTTAAAAATAATCTGCCAGGAACAAGAGAGTTCTGCCCGCTCATATTTAAAACACCTATTATTGAAGCTTATATTCAAAAAAACTTATCTGATCAGGCGCAGCAGATCGTCGGCAATGTTTCAGCGGATATAATGGCACGAACAGCAGCATTTTTACTTTTGAAGGACTCGAAATCATCTTATGCCATTGAGGGAGAAGCTCCTGCCCATAATCGTATTCAACGCTGGGGCAAAGCAATTGCGGAAGCAGGAAAATATCCCCTCGATTTACAAGAATTATTGCGTTTACAAAAAGTTGTGATTGGCGATAGTCGTTTTATACATCTTGGACTACGGGATGAAGGTGGCTTTATTGGTATCCATGAGCAAGAAAACCGTATGCCTTTGCCTGATCATATCAGCGCCAGACATGAAGATTTATCAAGCTTGATACAGGGCATTATCGACTTTGATCATCATTTTGCATCGCACATGGATGCCGTCTTGGCTGCTGCGGTTCTAGCTTTTGGCTTTGTGTATATTCACCCATTTGAAGATGGCAACGGACGTATTCACCGTTATCTTATGCACCATATTTTATCTATGCGGCAGTTTAATCCCTCAGGGGTTATATTTCCAGTATCGGCGGCTATTTTATCGCGAATTGACGAATATCGTGCTGTTCTTGAAAGTTACTCACGGCGTTTATTGCCATTTATAAAATGGGAACCTACTGAAAAAATGAATGTTCGTGTACTGAATGACACGGCGGATTTTTATCGGTATTTCGATGCAACACGTCATGTAGAGTTTTTATATAGTTGTGTTGAACAGACAATTCATATTGATTTACCCGAAGAAATTGAGTTTTTGAAAAAATATGACGCATTCAAATTGAGAATTGAGTCATTTCTAGAAATGCCTTCTTCAACGATTAATTTGCTTTTCAGTTTCCTTAAGCAAAATGAAGGAAAATTATCAAAGCGTGCAAAAGACAAAGAGTTTTCTGCCCTGGAAGAGCATGAGATCACATATATTGAAGATGTTTATAATGAAATTTTTGTGTGATATAATATTATCTATTTCCAACAAGAGATAATGTTAGCCCGGATTTGTGTTTCCACCATAATACATGGTCTGGACCTGATCATTGACCAGTTTTAGATATTTACGAATGAAATTTCGTAAATCACCAGCATTTTCTATATCTTTGATAAGACGCTCAAGTTGGTGAATATCGATAATTCTTTTAGAACTTTCACCATGGCCACCATATTTTCCTTCTTCGATGACAAAACGCCCTAAAGCAGCTGAAATCTCTACGCCCCACATATCGCAAATATCACTCAGTGATTTAGATGTCACACGCCCACGCAGTTCAAAACATAGACGTAATGTGTCATTTAAATTATCTGGTGTAGTAACATCTGCTTCAGCCTGTTTTTTTGCAATTTCAGCAGCTTCCATATGCTCGCTGGCGGACGACCTCTGAAAAGCAGTATCGCCAAGATCAGGATTGAGAACATCCTTAATCGTATTGTCAGAAATATCCTCAAATAGATTTGCCATGCGATTATTCAGCTTCAATAGTAAAGGCTCAAGATCACCACTCAGGGCTCTGTCTAAGATATAATCTGCCTCTGATACATCCGTCAGGTTGAAAAACTCTTTCAAGACATGGCTGTCACTCAAAATAATATCGGCATCATTCTCCGTAACCTTCAAAAGCTCACAAATGGCCGCCCTCGCTTCTCTATAATATTGTAAAGCAAGGCGCTCTTCTTCTGGCATCAGCTCTTCAGGAGGCTTTTGCGCCAGAATAACATCAATATAATCCTGAGACATCTCCCCTTCGGCAGATGAATGTATTATCTTTGCGCTTCCCGGTATCTGACCATTATGATGCGTTTCAATATAGCTGGACATAAAGTCTATGAAACCTTGCAAATCCTCTTCACTTTGAATGGGGCGCTTATAAGCATGGAAAATCCGGCCAGCAAACTCTATCGTGACCTCTAAAATTTCAGCAATATCTTTGATCGATAAAATAGAATGAATTTGATATATGGGGATCTCAGTAACCGGATTGCCATCGACTTTCGCCTCATCCAGCATATCCATCACGTGAACCAATATGCCAGACATCTGATCTGCTGATTGAATTTCAGACTCTATCGCGATCTTTATGGCTTCTCGCATCACGATAAAGGCTTCATCTGGGTTGATCTTAAGCAAATGACATAAAGAGTCAACAGATAGGCCTATAACTTCCTCACCTCCAAGGCGCAACACAACATGACCCATCTCATCGACAGTCACCTTGTCACTGAGAGCAGTGATAGAGCTAAAATCCTGCTGCACCATCTCTTCCTTGGTTTAGAATATATTAATGTAGCTTAGCAAGAAAATGATAAATAAATTCTTAAGAAGCTAAATTTGAAGTATCTATGATTGAATTGTCCGGAGGAATATATTCTCCAAGGCGCGTGACTTCATCAAGGCTTATTCTATCGCCAGTCTCTGTTTTAAGATCAAAACCATTTTCTAGCTTAATGACTTCGGTTACGCGATTTTTGGTCAAAGCATTCTCACGGGTGATTTCACCGTTAAAATTTGTCGATACAATTTCTGCACGGTAAACACCATTATCAACAGCATCTCCCAGCGCATCTGTCATGTCCCATTCAACAGACTTTGCTGTTGATGCAATTTCAGCCGGAATTGTGCGAACTCTCTGGTCAAATTGATCAAATATCTCAATTGAAGCACTCACAGTATCATCAGGTGTAGTATATTCAATCTGCGGAAGATTTGCACTGTCAGCCGTAAAATTTCCAGTGGGTGCAGTGATCACTTTACCGAGATAAAGTGCTGCTTCGTCAAACTGGCCATTATTAAAAGAGGAAATCAGCTCATCTAATTTGCTGTTCATATTCACCTGTTGCTCAACGCCAGAAAATTGCGCCAGCTGAGAAACAAATTCAGTGGAGTCCATGGGCTCAAGCGGGTCCTGATTCTGCATTTGTGTTGTCATTAATAAAAGAAAATCTTCGTAATCACTTGATAGCTCATCTGCATCATCTTGCTCCCGAGCAGCAGCTTCGTCAGCAGCGCGCTGATTGGCCTCAAATGTTCCAAGTCCTGGTGTTGAAGAAACGCTATCGACCATATTATCCTCCAATTCTATGAGTTATTGAAAATTATAATCTCACATCAACACCATCGGAAATCTGAAGATTGCCTAATGTCTGATAGATATTATTTTGTGTATTTATAGGTGTTTGCTGAGAATCCGCGTCATTTAAAGCAAAATTCTGTATCTCATCCTGAGAGCCACTCTTGCCATTTGACTCTTGTCTTTCAAATTGTAGCTGCCCACCGGCAAGGTCAATACCTGCCTCAGTGAGGTATTTCTCTAAGGATGCAGCTTCTTTGCGGATCATATCCAAAATCTCTGGCTTATCAGAGCGAATAATCGCAGCCACACTATTATCACGACTTTCAATAACCAGCTCGGCTTCCCCCATACCAGCGGGCTCTAGGTTAATCCCAATCTTTGAAGGGGCATCTGCACTGCGTGTCACTGTCAGGGTAACATTATCTTTCAGTGGAATTGTCGCAAGCTTAATCTCTGTTTTTGCAAGTGTTTGTTGCTGCGTGTTGATCTGGTTTAAGCTGTTTGCTGGAAGCTCTGCCTCTTTTATAAGCGTTACTGTTTCTGGTGCTTGATTATTTTCAATCTCAGAGATACTATTTTTAATAAGGCTTTTCGGGTCATTTTCTTGTAAAACTGGCTGTTCATTCTGAATGATATCAGCCTCTTCTAGCTCGGTCTCTTGATATGCTGGCCCTGAGAGGTCACTCTCTGTCATATTCTGATCAGAAGATAAAGCTGTTTCAATATTCAAAAGATTTTCTGTCGTTCCCGATGTAACTTTTACTTTATCGGTTGTATTTTCAGCATTGGATAATTTATTATTTTCAACAGAACTCTGTGCAGCGACAAGAACAGCATAAATATTATCTTGAGGCTCTTCTTGTGTTACCTCTTCCTGTTTATAGTCTTCAAGCTCTTGAACATTAGTGTCTTTTGCTTCTAAAGGAATAGCCTCTAATTCACCACCCTCCTCATTTTGTAAATTTTCAGGAATGGCTGTCAATTTGACCTCAGCATCTTCAAACTCGCTCAGGAAGGCTTCAAAATCCCTTTGTATATCCGGAAGATCCTGAAAAATTTGTGCAATAATATTCACTTGCTCTTCAAAAGATAAATCAGAGAGCTCTGGATGATGTGCAAGCTTTTCAATCTTATCAGCTGTCGATAGATCAGGATTTTCTAATATATCGGTCAATTCTTCTATAAGTTTTGGATTATTTTGCGAGGCCTCAGTCGCCTCTTGTGAGGGGTCTTGTATATTTTCCTCAGCGGATTTTGTATCATGTGTCTGATTTTTATCTGTAACCTGTTTTGTAGGCGCATCTTGCTGCGAGGTTTTTTCCTGAGACGCAGTCGAGGATTTATTCACATAATCTGAAACATTATCATCCTGGGCATAATTAGAGGCTTTTTCATAAACAGTTTCAAAGTGAGAGCCTTGATTTATATCACTCGTTTTTTTTATATCAGTCTTAATATCACTGAGATGTGTCTTTGCAGTCAATGCAGATGCAAGCGAAATTGTCTCAGACATTCTGTCCCTCCATGGCCTAAATTTCTTTTAGACACTTAAAAGTTGAGACACCTAAGCCAGTGATGATTTTGGCAAAATTTGTACCTATTTCGTAAGGGCTTACTTCACATGTTATCATCACGAGGTAAGATGTCTGTAAAAGTTACCGCAGAATAGTAAAAAAAACATAAAAATAAATCACTTGCGATGGTTGTAAAATTAATTTAAATAATAACGCTTATTTATATGGAGACATCTAAGCCAGTGATGATTTTGGCAAAATCTGTACCTATTTCGTAAGGGCATAATTCACATGCTATCATTACTAGGTAAGATGTCGGTTTATATGTTTTCTCCAGAAAGTAAATAAAACATAATATTAAGGATTAAGCTTGTCTGTTGTCATTTCTATTGATGCTATGGGCGGAGATCATGCGCCATCTGTTGTCATTGATGGTATTGCGCTTTCCGCAGTGCGGCATCCTGATGTTAAATTTAAGATATTTGGTCGGGGTAATGATGTCATGCCCTATCTTGAAAAAAAGACCAGCCTTAAAGACAAATATGAGTTTATTCATTGTGATGATATTGTGCCTATGGATGCAAAGCCAGCGCAGGTTTTACGGCGTAGCAAACAGACTTCAATGTGGAATATGATAGGTGCAGTGCTTGAGGGGACGGCACATGCTGCTGTGTCGGCTGGCAATACAGGGGCACTTATGGCAATGTCAAAATTACGCCTGCGGATGATAGATGGAATTTCTCGTCCTGCTATTGCATCATTATGGCCCACCCGTTCCGGAGAAGCGGTTATGCTTGATATGGGCGCGAATGTGGAGGCCACAAGTGATCAGCTTGTGGAATTTGCTGTGATGGGGGCTGAGTATGCGCGTATTTTATTTGATAAGAAGCGTCCGACAATTGGTATATTAAATGTGGGCACAGAAGCTGGGAAAGGAAATGATGTCGTAAAAAATGCAGACCATTTCCTAAAAGAGCATAGAGATCATATACATTTTGAATATCATGGCTTTGTCGAAGGAAATGATATTACAAAAGGGACGACAGATGTGATTGTGACGGATGGCTTTACGGGTAATGTTGCGCTTAAAACAGCCGAAGGGACAGCGCAATTGATCGGTGGATATCTTAAAGCAGCAATTCTGTCTAATATATGGAGTAAGATTGGTGCATGGTTTGCACGTCATTCACTTGCGGCTTTTAAAGAAAAAATAGATCCAAAACGCGTAAATGGTGGTGTTTTTCTGGGATTGTCAGGGTTGGTTGTCAAAAGCCATGGTGGAACAAATGCGCTTGGCTTTGCGGCTGCTACAGATCTTTCGATAGATCTCGCCAAGGGAAATATTGTTGAGGCGATTGCCAAAAACATCACTGACGCACGCTTTTTTTAACGTAAATTTCTGAATAAAATATGCAAACATTATCGGGGTCTCAGTCAGCTTTTCGTTCCAAAATATTGGGGACTGGCTCTTATTTGCCTGAAAAAATTCTGACCAATGCCGACCTTGAGAAAATTGTTGAGACAACTGATCAGTGGATTGTCGAAAGATCAGGCATCAAAAAACGTCATGTGATTGGCGATGATCAAATGACTTCGGATATGGCCGTCGCAGCTGCTGAAAAAGCTATAATTGAATCTGGCCTTGATCGAAATCAGATTGATATGATTTTATGTGCGACCACAACGCCAGATATGGTTTTCCCGGCAACTGCGGCAATCATTCAAAAGAAACTTAATATTACCAATCATTGTGCTGCATTTGATGTGCAAGCTGTTTGTGCAGGATTTATTTTTGCTTTAAGTACAGCAGATCAATATATTCGCTCTGGTTCTGCAAAGAATATACTTATTATCGGCGCCGATGCTATGACACGTCTGGTAGATTATACAGACCGCAGCACATGTGTTTTATTTGGCGACGGAGCTGGTGCGATGATATTAGGTGTTGCTGATGAAGGAGACACTTCTGATATTCTCGCGACACGTTTGCATACTGATGGTCATTTGAATGATATATTAAAATGTGAAGGATATGTGGGAGCAGGTCAGGATTTTGGCTATCTTGCCATGGAGGGGAAAGATGTGTTCAAAACAGCCGTGACATATTTGACAGAAGTTATGCAGGAAACACTGGATATCGCTGGCTTACATGGCAGTGATCTTGATTATATCGTCCCGCATCAGGCCAATCAGCGTATTATGGATGCAACTGCAAAAAAAGTCGGCGCAAGAGAAGGCTCTGTTATTTCAACCATTGCAGATCATGGAAATAGCTCTGCGGCATCTATTCCGCTTGCTTTTGATGTTGCTGTTAAAGATGGTCGTCTCAAAAGAGGTCACAAGATATTGATGGAAGCCATTGGCGGTGGCATGAGCTGGGGCGGATGCGTGCTGATTTATTAAACTTCCTGCTTTAAAGGCCTTGTGAGGAGTTCCTGCAAAAGAGTCGGAAAGTCTTTCTGTTCTGTCAGTAATTTTGACAATGTTTCAAAAATAGGAAATTCGTTTTTATTTTTCTCAAGGTAAGGCATGATGGCCTTGAGGCTATGATAGCCCTCGGCTGTATATGTTGGGTCTTTTAAAATTTTGCCATTTTGAGTGACATGCGCTCCGCATTCGGCGCCATATCTGAAATTCCGAGACCCTTCTCCGCCACATGTCAGAATAATATCTCCGAGGCCAGAGAGACCATATAAGGTCTCTTTTTTTCCGCCAAAAATCTGAGAGAATTTTAAGATTTCCGCGAAGCCTCTGGTGATGATAGATGCTTTTGCGCTTTCGCCAAGGCCATATCCGATGACAAAGCCTGCCGCGATCGCAAGAATATTCTTCAAAGCCCCACCGAGTGCTACACCGATAATATCGTCAGATGTATAGGGCCTTAGCGATGTTTGAGCAAAAAGCCTCTGGATGAAGGCTGCATCTTCAAGGCGATCGGCAGCGATTGTTACAGCAGTCGGCTTTCCCATCACAACATCAATCGCAAAAGATGGGCCCGAAAGAAAAGATATGACATGATCTTTTAGCGTATCTTGCATAACATTATATAAAAGGCGCCCTGTCGCAATCTCTATGCCTTTTGCAGTTTGCACAATATATGATTTATTCGATATATACTGTGCATTATGTTGCAAAAATTCTCCGATATATTGGGTCGGGAGCGAAAGAAAAACAATATTCGCTTGTGGCAAAGCATCCTGAACAGAAAGTGTCCATTTTAACTTCTCAGATAAAATGACATTTTCATCAAATGCTTTATGTCTTTTATTTCTATTATAGAGGTCTATTGCATCTTGGCTGCGTCCGATAAGAGTCACATCATGGCCAGCGTCAGCAAGTATATGCCCTAATGCAGTGCCCCATGCTCCGGCACCACAAATAGCGATTTTGAGGCCTGAATTTTTTTCTGTCATGATATATGCCTTCCGAGGGGCGCGCGCGCCATAGGCTTAAGGCTCAATGAAGAGACATTCTTTCTGGCAAATTTCACCAGTCCTGCATAGGCGATCATCACAGCATTATCCGTACAATATTTCAATGGGGGTGCAAAGAAATCCATATTATGCCGGGCAGATAAATTTTCTAGCATATGCCTTAAGGCCATGTTTGCAGCTACCCCACCAGCGACAACACAAGGTGCAGAGCTTAAAGATGTGCGCTGTTTAAAAATATCTATTGCGATGTCCATACGGTTTTCTATCGTATCACTGACAGCATATTGAAAAGAAGCACAAAGATCATATATATCTTGCTGTGTTTTAATAAGGTCTTTTTCAATGATGCGCATAACGGCAGTTTTAAGACCAGAAAAACTAAAATTAGGATCAGATGTTTGACAAAGTGGCCGTGGCAACTGAAATCTGAGCGGATCGCCCTTTTGTGCAGCTTGTTCTACCTTCGGACCGCCAGGAAAACCAAGATTTAACATCTTTGCAACCTTATCAAAAGCCTCGCCGGCAGCATCGTCAATCGTGGTTCCAATTTCCTCATAGGAGCCATAATCATAAACGATGATAATCTGACAATGCCCCCCAGAGACCAGGAGCAAAAGATAAGGAAAAGAAATATCTTCCGTTAACATAGGTGATAAAGCATGTCCCTCAAGATGATTCACACCAATAAAAGGCTTTTGAGCTGCAACTGCAATCCCTTTTGCTGTCATCAGCCCAACAATCACGCCGCCGATTAAGCCGGGCTCAGATGTGACGGCAATCGCATCAAAATCTTTAAAACTCATTTTGGCGTGTTGCATAATATCTTGTAACATAAGAGGCATACGCTCAGCATGGGCGCGCGCTGCAATTTCTGGAACAACACCACCAAAGGGGCTATGTTCTTCTATTTGAGAGAAGAGAAGTTCTGATAAAATCACTGGCTTTTTATTAAGATTTCCTGATATGATCGCCAAAGCTGTTTCGTCACAGCTTGTTTCAATACCCAAAATCGTAAAATTATGATCCATCTGGATTATTTATATCATTTTACAATAAGTTACAAATGACTTCACCGCCGAAAAGCTCGATCAAAATTGATACACCATCTCCGCCACTTTCTGCTTCACAGGAGATGATGGGCAACAGAGAAACCGGACCCGAGTTCATTAGATCGGAAGAGCTAAAAAATATCGTAAGAATTGGGACAAGAGGCTCGCCGCTTGCGCTTGCGCAGGCACATTATGTGAAACATGCTCTTCAGGCCCAAAATACCACAATTTCATATCAAATTGTTACGTTACAAACATCCGGAGATCGCTTTCTTGAGGCCGATTTAAAAACAATCGGAGGCAAGGGCCTCTTTACCAAAGAAATTGAGCAAGCTCTGATAGAAAAGAAAATTGACCTTGCGGTACATTCTATGAAGGATGTTCCGACCAAACGGCAAAATGGCTTAGAAATTCTTGCTGTCTTACCCAGAGAAGATCCGCGCGATGCTTTTATCTCACATAAATATGCGTCTTTTAAAGAATTGCCACATGGTGCACATATTGGAACGGCTTCTTTAAGACGGGGCGCACAACTCAGGCGCATGCGGCCTGACTTACGTATTTCATTATTAAGAGGAAATGTGCAAACGCGTATTAAAAAGGTAGAAGATGGATATTTTGATGCAACTTTGCTGGCAGTCGCCGGATTAAATCGCTTGGGAAGGCAGGATGTGATCACTGAGATTTTTGATATTGAAACTTTTCCCCCAGCGCCTGCACAGGGCGCTATTGGGATTGAGACATCTATACAAACCTCCCCAGAGTTGAAAAATCTTATAAAGACAATAAATTGCAATAATACGCATCTGACTGTGACAGCTGAACGTGCTTTTCTCGCTGCCCTAGATGGGAATTGTCAGACGCCAATCGCGGCCTATGCAGATATAGAAGATGACACTATCCGCCTAAGAGGGCATATATTATCTGAAAATGGTTTGAGAATATGTTCAAAAAAAGGGTCAGTCCCTATAAAAGATGCCTATATTCTTGGAACCAATCTAGGCCAACAGGCAAAAGATGAATTTTACGCATAATCTGTTAAGAGGACATGTTAAAAGGTAGGAGTAAAAATGACATATAATAGTTCATATTATTTACCGGCAGATCATCCACTTTTTGCCGAGCACCTCACTTTTATGCAAACGCTCTTCGAGGAAATTCCTTTTCAAAATCATTTTGATGATGCTATTGCGCAGGCGCAAAAAATAACGAATATGTCACAATCGACTTTCCTGACGCTTTATCCTGATGGTGCCGCTGATCTTACGACTGCGATGGTAGATCATATTATTTATAAGACAGATTTATATTTTATAGAAAATCAAGAGGAGCTTAAAGGCGTTAAGAAAATTCTACATAGTTTAATTATGTATCAAATTCGCCTTTACCCCAATATGCCGGTTATTTTACAAAAAACATATCCAAAGAATTTTTTCAGTGTAAATTGTGTTAAAAACTCTAAGCATGTTTTTAAGATTGCTGATTCTCTGTGGTACCATGCTGGCGATACTGCAACAGATTACAATTATTATACAAAAAGACTTTTGCTCAGCAATATTTATATTGAAACTCTGTTATTTAGCTTGTCTGACGAAAGTCAGAATTACGATGATACAAGTGAGTTTCTTATACGTGCATTTGAAAAAATAAAATGGATTGAAAAATTAAAGGCAAAACTCCCTGATATAACGGCTTTAGAGGGAAAAATAACATCCTTTTTTGCAAAATTAAGATATAGGTAAAGCCCTAATGACTTTATGTGGTGGAATGTGATGGATAATCAGAATGCATAATCAAAATCAGAGTGATTCAGCATCGATTTTTAAGATACTCAATGGAAAAAGATTTATTGGTCTTTTCATCACGCAATTTCTGACATCATTTAACGATAATTTTTTTAAAAATGCCATTATTGCTATGTTGAATTTTGGCGTGATGGCATCGCTTTTTACCGATGAGCAACGCCAACAATGGGTGATTATTGCAGGCCTTTGCTTTATTCTCCCTTATTTTTTATTCTCGGCGACGGCTGGGAAATTGGCTGAAAAATATGACCGCATCACGATTGTGCATATTATCAAATTCAGTGAGATCGCAATTCTTGGCCTCGGAGGCGTTGGCTTTATCCTGCAAAATCTTTATTTGATGCTGTCCATGCTGTTCCTTATGGGAACACATTCAACTTTCTTTAGTCCGATAAAATTTGGTATTTTGCCAACTTATTTGCACCGTAGTCAACTTGTTGGCGGAAATGCCTTGATTGAAACAGCAACTTTTATCGCGATTATACTGGGAACAATTTTAGGGACACAGCTTATTTTATTGCCCGAATATGGTGAAGTTTTCTCGCTGATTATGATGATTATTGTGGCCTTTACAGGACTTTACACAAGCTATATGATGCCGCGCATAAAAAATTCTCTGCCTGATATGCATATGAGCCTTAATATCATTCAGCATAATATCGAAATTTTTAAAATTATGCTGGCCTCGCCAAAAGTGCTTAAATATATTTTGGCTGGTGGGTGGTTCTGGTTTGTCGCTGCTGTTGTCATGATTGTTTTGCCAACATATATCAGCGATGTTCTGGCCATGAATAAAGATGTTTATACATTGATTTTGGTCTTATTTTCCGTAGGCGTCGGATCAGGCTCAGTTTTTTGTGCAAAACTTTTGGATGGGAATATTTCCGCACGTTTTACTCCGGTGGCAGCATTGGTCATGGGCGTATTTGCGATTGACATTGGATATATCTCAGAGGCCTTTACTGATGCTGATCACCTTGCAACTTTAGCCATCTTTCTCGATTCCTTTACAGGCTGGCGCATTATGTTTGATTTTTTCATCATCGCCGCGGCAGGGGGATTATATGTCGTACCATTTTTTGCACTGGTTCAAGATGAAACCTCACAGCATGAGAAATCTCGGATGATTGCAGGAAATAATATCATCAATGCTTTTGCAATGGTTTTAAGCGGTCTTTATATGCTTTTAACATCTGCGTTACATATCAGCATTCCGGTTGTTTTTAT
Organism: Pseudomonadota bacterium; assembly: GCA_039025725.1. Lineage (GTDB taxonomy): Bacteria > Pseudomonadota > Alphaproteobacteria > JBCCNR01 > JBCCNR01 > JBCCNR01. The sequence goes on from JBCCNR010000002.1 coordinate 16,246, forward strand.
CATGACCGGAATATTATGTTTCGTGGGCGGATTTATCGTCCATATAGTGCTTGAAGATAGTGTATTGCGCAGAAAAAAATATTGAATATCTAAAGCGTGTGTTTAAAGACTTTAAAGCTTTGCAATTAGGGTATATAATAAGAAACATTATAAAATTTGGATAAAATAAATGACGCAACTTCCTTTAGATTTGAACTCAATATGTGTGTTTTGTGGATCTCGCCCGGGTGATGATCCAATTTTCTTAGAAACCTCTCAAAAAGTCGGTACAGCCATCGCAAAGGCCGGGAAGCGCCTTGTTTTTGGTGCTGGTGGGCTTGGTTTGATGGGGGGAACGGCTGAGGCTGCGCTCGCCGCTGGCGGACAGGTCACAGGCATTGTCCCGGATTTTTTAAAGCGCAGAGAAATTCCTGTCCCTGAAATTCAGGAACTACTTATTGTTGATTCGATGCATACACGTAAAAGACTAATGTATGATCGCTCTGATGTTTTTGTGGTCCTGCCGGGTGGACTTGGGACTTTAGACGAGCTTGTGGAAATCGTAACATGGTTTCAGCTAGAGTTACATAATAAGCCCGTTTACCTTGTGGATGTGAATGGTTACTGGGATGACTGGTTTAAAATGTTGCAAAAAATGGCAAAGCACGGTTTTGTCGATGAGCATGCAGTAGATTATTTTAAACGCGTTGCCTCCGCAGAAGAGCTTGCGGAAGTTTTAAATCTCGGGCCTGTGACTTAATATTTTATAGCCATTACAAAACACATTAAGGATATAATGGAAGCTGCTGTAAGGCGGTCTCCTCATTAAAGCCGTACATGATATTCATATTTTGTATGGCCTGACCGGATGCGCCTTTGATAAGATTATCCAGCACAGATATAATCTTTGCTTTTCCAGAAATACGATCAGGGCTGACGCCGAGCATAACAAAATTTGATCCACGCACATAGTGAGTATGTGGCATTTTTCTGCCCTCGTCATATGGCATAATTTTGATGAAATACTCATCTTTATAATGATTGAGTAAAAACTTATGTAGATCTTCCGCTGTTTGGCCTTTTGCCAAATCAACATAAATTGTCGATAATATACATCTATTTTGTGGCAGCAAATGCGGCGTGAAGCGCGTTTTTATTGGAAATTGCGCCATGAGGCTAAGTTCCTGTTCAATCTCCGCACTATGGCGGTGTTCTCTTACGCCATAAGCTGAAAACCCTTCAGAGACCTCAGAGAATAAAATATTTTCTTTCGCAACACGCCCTGCGCCAGATACGCCAGATTTTGCATCGATGATTATATTATCAAAACTGATTGCTTTATGTTTTACAAGTGGCAGCAAGGCCAGCAGCGCCGATGCAACATAGCATCCTGTATTTGCAACATAATGCGCATCTTTAAGTTCGGAACGATAAAATTCTGGTAGGCCATAGATGAATTTCTTTTGTAAATCCGGTGCATAATGCGGATGGCCATACCAATAGGCATAATCTTCGCCATCTCTTAATCTGAAATCTGCCGACAGATCAATAACGCGCAAATGTTTCGGTAAGCCAGCAATTACATTTTGTGTCAGGCCATGCGGCAATGCACAAAAAACCAAATCAATATCACTAAAATCAATATCCTCAATTTTTTGTAAGACCGGGAGGGACGCAAAACTTAAATGCGGAAAAACATCTTCCATGGCCATACCGGCTTTGCGATCTGCTGCAAGGGCTTTCAGTTGGACATTTGGATGTAGCGATAAAAGACGCACAAGCTCAGCGCCAGTATATCCGCTTGCGCCAAGAATTGCCGTTTTTATGTGAGACATAATTCCTCTGAATGTTTTTGTGCGGCCATATAAGTCTGTAAATGTTTCAATAGTTTTTTCATGAGCGATGGGAGGGCAATATGCTCAAGATTTTTAAGTGGTACCAGACGCTGATGCACACCACAAGAGATGTTTTTTTGTCGTATGATCACACTTTCTAAATCAAGAGAAAAATGTGTAAAAATATGTTTGACTGTTGGGAGTGAATCATATTTATTGCTTGTACTGGTTAGTTCATTCTCCACAGTTTTGTCCACATCTTCAATATCATCACTATTGATTATGCTTTTTATGTTATTTATCCAATGGTGACAGTCACTTACATTGTGAATGTTTGTGTGGATATCTTTTTTATTCACAAGCTTATCCACAGAAAATTTCTGTTTTAACTGGTCTGTGTAGGGAAAGACATACATTCCGCCAAATAGCCCTTTTTCAGGCATTTTTTCAACGCAGATATTCTCATTTTCATCAATCACTATGACTGCAAGACCGTACCTATGTGGTTTTTCAGCTTTAGGTTTTTTGACAGGATATTTCAGCATATCCCCAACCTTATAAGAGGCACAATCCTGATGAAGTGGGCAAAAACCACATACTGGATTTTTCGGCGTACAAAGCGTTGCGCCAATATCCATCATGGCCTGCGCGAAGTCTCCGGGCCTTTTTTGAGGAGTAATCTCTTCAACATATGCGCGAATCTCACTTTTAGCATCTGGAAGCGGCGTTGCAATTTGTTTTAATCTTGTAACGACTCTTTCAATATTTCCATCAACCACGGGGGCAGGCTGATCAAAGGCGATAGATGCAATCGCCGCAGATGTGTAAGGGCCAATACCGGGAAGCTTTTGTAATGTTTCAGCATCTTTTGGGAAGTTGCCATCATATGTGCTGACAATCAATTTGGCACATTTATGTAAATTTCGCGCCCGGGAGTAATATCCTAGCCCAGCCCATGCTGCCATAACATCATCATTATCTGCGGCCGCAAGGTCAAAAATTGTAGGCCATAATGCAATAAATTTGTGAAAATAATCAATGACAGCTTTGATTGTCGTTTGCTGCAACATCACTTCAGACAGCCAGACATGATAAGGGTTAGGACGCAGCCCATTTTTTATATCGCTTGGATGCGTACGAAAAGGCAATATCCTTGCATTATGGTCATACCATTTAAGAATTTTATCGGAGAGATTCACTTTATCTGAGGCCCTTTGCATAAGAGACATCTAAGCCAGTGATGATTTCGGCAAAATCTGTACCTATTTCGTAAGGGCATAATTCACATGCTATCATTACTAGGTAAGATGTCGGTTGCATAATATTGTATACTGTAAAATTAAGTGTTACTCAAAAATATTTCTTTATGCTTTTTTTATGTTTTCTTGTTAAATTATAATTTTAGTGTGTATAACCGATTTAAAAAGGGCAATAAAGCACATATCATTGCTTTTTAGAAAAATTGCGTATGATGGATAGACAATGATTGATACAAGTCAGACATTACACCAACTGGTTTTAGAGGGTGTACGTAAAAATGAAAATTTCATCTGCGCCACGCGCGAGCCTTATGGCTGGAATAAGTTAGATTCGACTGCATTTACTGATTTTGTGCGCAAGACAGCGCTGGCACTTCATCAGGCAGGTATAAAAAAAGGTGATAAAGTTGCTATTCACGCGCATAATTCAAGTCACTGGATTATCTTCGATCTTGCCGTTATGTCGATCGGTGCGATTTCAATCCCGATTTATGTCACGCAATCGCCTGAGCAAATTGAATATATTTTAGATCATTCTGAAACAAAGCTCATTTTTGTGTCAGGTGAGCAGCTCATGGAGAGATATAAAGATTTTGAGCATAAAATATCTCATATTCAAAAGATCGCTCTTGCTAAAAATCCAAAGGAAGGCTTCACGCCTTTTGACGAGTTTCTTAAAAAATCTGAAGAAGCCCAAAATCCTGAAGCTTTGTTTGAAGAGCTCAAAGGGGTTGCGCAGCCGGATGATCTGGCATGTATCAGCTATACTTCCGGGACAACGGGCACGCCAAAGGGTGTTATGCTCTCTCATCGCAATCTTGCCCATGGGATTCAGGCGCCGATGAAAAGATGTTTTTTCTTTGGGAAAAAATTAACGAAAGAAGATGCAGGCTTATCATTTCTCCCTTTTTCGCATATTTTTGAGCATGCTGTTATCTATGCATATTTAAAAATTTCACTGCCTGTTTATATTGTTTCTGATCCTGAAATGATCAAAGAAGCCCTCAAAGAGACGGCTCCGCTTCATTTTACGACCGTTCCACGTGTTTTAGAGAAAATCTATCAGAATATTATGATCAAAGCAGAGGCAAGCACTGGGATAATGGGATATATTTTCAAATATGCGATAAATCTTACGAAAACATATAAAATAAATGAGCGTCCGGGTCTTTTATATAGCCTTATTGATAAAGTGATCTTTCGCCGTATCCGAAAAGAGCTTGGGGGGAGAATAGAGGGTATCACGGCTGGTGGTGCGGCGCTTTCTGCTGAAATAATGCATTTTTTCAATGCGATTGGCATTCCGACGGCGCAGGCATATGGCTTGACGGAGACAGCTCCGGGCCTTACAGCATATCATAAGCATAATCTGGTTTTAGGGTCTGTTGGATCGGCCCTTGAGGATGTTGAGATAAAAATCTGTGATGATGGTGAGATTGCCGCGAAAGGCCCCAATATCATGCTTGGATATTATAAGGATGAAGAGAAAACCAAAGATGCTTTGCGTGATGGATGGTTCCATACGGGTGATGTGGGTCATATTGACGAAAGAGGTTTTCTTTTCATTACGGACCGCAAAAAAGAGCTTTTAAAGCTATCGACAGGTAAATATATTGCGCCAAATCCGATTGAAAATAAGCTTGCGACTTATCCTTTCATTGAGCAATCTATTCTGGTTGGAGATCGTCAAAAATTTTGCGCAGTCATATTGATTTTGACAGAGAGCTATCGCGCCAAAACGGGTCCTGAAAAAGTTAAAAAGGATATTTCAAGGGCTATAAAGTCTATTAATAAGACTTTATCACCTTGGGAGACCATTAAAACATATCGCCTTTCAGAAGAATTATTCTCAATTGAAAATGGTGAATTGACGCCAACCTTAAAAAAGAAGCGCTCTGTGATTTATAAAAATCGACATAAAGATATTCAGGCAATTTATGATGCGTGTGAAGAGAATATCAATACGCCTTTAACGCCATAAAAAAATGATCTCACTTCCTATCATTTATGGACTTTTGGCAGCATTTTTAATTGGAACAAGTGACTTTTTGTCTCGCTTTAGCGCCGCAAAACGCTCTTCTGTTTACCCTGTCATGTGGGTTGCCTTCATGGGCAGTCTGATTTTATGGGCATATACATCATATTTTCAAGATTACAACTTTGCTGCACAAGAAGCACATATATATTTTGCAACAGCACTGAGCGGTGTTTTAAATGTTGTTGCCCTCATATGCCTGTATCGTGCCATTGCACGCGGCCCTGTTGCTGTTGCATCTCCGTTTGTTTCAAGCTCAACAGTCTTTATTGTTGTTATTTGGTTTTTTATGGGTGTTCAGCCCACAATTTATAACTATCTTGGGATGCTGCTTTCAGTTGTCGGCGCAATTACTATCGGATATTTCAACAAGCAAAAAGATACTGGCCATGACACCATCCATATATGTCAAACTGCTGCACTCTCTCTTATTGCGGCGATATGTTTTGCGGTTCGGCTTTTTCTTTTACAATATTTTACAGAGGATATCGGCGCAGATAATGCACTTCTGCAAGTTAGATTTTTTGGCCTTGTCGCCATTCTGATTTACGCACTTTATCTGACATTTAAAGGTAACATTATCTTTCCTACTCAGCAGGATTTTAAATTCCGTCAGGATGTTCTCATTCCAGCTGCGCAGGGTGTTTTTGAAACTCTTGGCGTTTTACTAATACTTATTGCATCTGTTGGCGATTATCGTGTGACCGTTCCCGCTGTTTTTGCATCATTTTCCATCGTTACCGTCACATGGAGCGTTCTTATCTTTAAAGAAAAAATATCCATCGGTCGCATGATTGGTATAATGATACTTATATCAGGCGTTGTTATTATTGAAATATCCTCATGATGTTTTGCGTTGCGCTTCAGGCTCAGCCCATTGCTCTTTTGCAGGCTGCCAAAAAGAAGGTGGCGTACGAGAAATTTCCTGCACAAGTGTATTTTTTTTCATAATTGTAAAAGTTCTTATCGCTTCTTTAGCACGCTTTAAAGAATATATATGATGATCTTCACTTGAAATATACCCATTTTCCTTGAGATCAGAGAGCATTTGTCGCAAAGCATCACGAAATCTTTTATTAATAACCTGAATGCCTTTCTTGGTTTTTTCTTTTTTATCGTCCGTAAGCAAAGCATCTTTTAGCAAGATATTCTCAAGCGTTTCCATCTTCGCCATATCTTCAATGATATGTGGAATATTTCTGCCGATAAGTGTTATAATGTCTCCGAATCTTTCACTTTCAATGTCGCCAATACGCTCTTTTTTAGGGTCATGCTTATAACGCAAGACATTTTTTCCAATCGTCGCCCCCTTATCACTAGTGGTCATTAATATAATCAATAAAGCAGCCTGATCATACGCACTCAAACCATATGATTGTGAGTCTTTACAAAAAGTAATCCCTTCGGCCTCAAGCTCTTCAAGATGTTTATATCCATCACGCAATGTCATTTCAGGCTTAGGAAAAATATGAGAGTAGCTCTGCTGAATGATCTTATCTTTTATGTCATCCCCCAAATGAGAGGATAAGATTACCTCGCGAAAATCTTCTAACGCAACTTTAGCAAAAATCTCATAGCGCTGAGGGTGAAATCTATCTGTGTGGTTTAACAGACCATCAAGCTGCACACGCTTCAGAAGAAGAGCGTAATCCTCAGATGAGGTCACATTCTTTAAACATTCCACAGCGTTTTCAAGAAGATATATTTCTCTTTGTTGAGTATCCCCTAGCCCTTTATCAAGGCCAAAATTCTTTCCATAACGTCCCATGACCAGATCTTTATAGGCTTGATAATGTTGTCCTAAGGCAAGTCTGCGGCCGGAATATTTTGCAACGGTGCATAATAAAGCCTGATTATAAGCGATTGTTGATCCCGGAGTGACAGTATTAAACTGCCCAGCATCATACCAGATACCGCTATTATGAATTGGGTCGTAGATATTCTTTAAAGTTTCTATAAAGAAGTTCGCCATGTCATGATAATCTTCACCTGTGAGATGCTCAGGATTAATCTGATCTTTCAACTGCGTAAGCCAACGATTTGAAATCAAACTCCAAAGAGCCGAGGCTGCTCCCGATGCGATTTTATGGGTTGAGATATCTTGGGCACTTATGACTTCAAGCGGCATGCGGTAAGGAATATGTATCTTTGCAATTTCTGCTATTCTATCTTCAACGGACTTTAGAGCATTGAAGATTGGATGATCTATATAATCATTCAAATTATATCCCTTACCCGCCATCAGAACATGCAAAATATCACGCAAATTTGTATGAGATGGGCCGCCGCTTAAGTCACCAATTGCAGTGTCCACAATTTGGAACCCACATTCTAATGCAGTCTGTAAAATATCAGGCTTTTGTCCATGTGAATGAAGGTTAAATGCAATATTTTTAAACCCTGCATTATGCATTGTCTCCAGACAGATCGTCGCAAGATTACAAACCTGATCTGTTTTTGTGACTTGCCCCCCATAATCTTTACAAACTACAGATAAAAAAGTGGAAAGATCATCTTCTGGAAAGACATTTAAAGCTTGCTCTTTGGCATATTGCAGAAATAAAGTGATAAGATCAGCGTAATCATGATGACTATAGGCTGCGTTACCTTTTGCAGGCGCAGACATATAACATATTGCAAATTCATATTTTAATGCTGACTCTCGCGTGCAACCGCTTGCAATTTGCTTCTCTCTGACCTTTAGGAAAGCATCAAAAGACACCTTAATATTCTCTATATCATTCATCATATCAAATGATCTGAGGATATTATTCCCCAACATCGCAGATTGGAGTATTGCATAATATTGTATTTCATCGGAAACTGGCAAAAAGCCAAAAGCCTGCCGACCACGATAAAGGCTCATTATACCCACATTCTGCGCAACAGAAGAACGTGATTTAAGATTGTCAAAAGGATCTTCGCCTAGAAATCTTGCGGGCTGCAGATATTCTCCGCCGCCACTTAACTCGGCTTCAGGCACTTTAAAGCCTGTATAATCATATATGGTTTTTGCAAAATGATCATAAGCCTTTAAAACACATAGAATATGATCGTTTTTCCAACGATTTGCATCCCATGATTGCTGTCCATCCCGCAAAGATACATCACGCATTCGAGACAAATACTTCCCCAAAATTGTATGAAAATCATCAAAAGAGCTGTTTTTATATTTATTTTGAGCCATTGTAAAATATGCGCATTTAAAATTATCAGACGAGTATGCCTATTTCTCAGCAAAATATAAAGTAAAAATTAAAAGATATTGCACTGCAAAAGACCTTGCATATTGGGTAAGTCTGTGTCTATATACGGTAATTAAAGTTTGTTTATCTTTCATATTTGTATTTGGGACTTTGCAGATACACCGCAACTGGTTTCCTTTTTCCCCTGAACATCTTATTTTAGAGCGACATTCTAACAATTTATTTAATTTCTACGGTGGGATTTATGGAAAAAGGCGTTGTAAAATGGTTCAATCCAACAAAAGGTTATGGATTTATTGCTCCTGAAGATGGTGGTGAAGATGTGTTTGTACATATCACAGCGGTTCAAGGGGCTGGATTTGAGAGACTCTCTGAAGGGCAGGTTATTTTTTACGAAATTGCTATGAATAAAGGGAAGCGCTCTGCTGCTAATCTTAAAGCGGCTTAGTTTGAGTTATTAATCCGAACTCTTGATAAGAAAATGAAGAGTAA
>JBCCNR010000003.1:0-19761 GCA_039025725.1 Pseudomonadota bacterium
AATATAAAGGGGAGTTATTAAGCGCAATATTTTTATATTACCAATCAGCTTGTTACACTAGAAGTAAAGTGTACAAGGAACTTTTAGAGGCTATATCATCGAAAGATTATGACAGACAATGCAACCTCTCTTATGAGGATGGAAAATTTTTAGAAGATGTTCAAAGGCAGTTTGTTACAGAACGTATTAAAGTAGAGAAATTGTTGAGGAATTTCGAAAAAGACTATCCTCATTCACACTACACGAATTTATTATTAATTTACGGGGGTGCGAGGGCAGTGTAGTTATGAGCGAGTATTTTGAGGAAGAATCGTCTTGCAAAAGTGAAAGCAGAAATTAGCTTAAAGCCATGTTTTTTTTAAAGTTTGGTATTTTAACGTTTGCCTGTTTGACAGTTAGAAAAATCAATGTCATTGCAATAGCGCAAATTTGCACGAGTGTCTTGATACGATCAGGGTGCCTCAGATGTGTATCTTCAAGGTTAAACCCATTTGATTTCAAACACTTAAAGCCTGTTTCAATAGCCCATCTTTGCTTATAAAGCGTCAAAGGATCTTGCACATTATCAGACACCACAGCAACCAATTCATCTTTTGAATAAGTCGTTGAAAGTTCTAAGAAGCGTGGGCCAATGTGAACTCTACCATGCTCTACTGGGCATTTGACTGTTGGTAATTCACTGACAGGGCCAACAAAGCTAACTTTTGCAACTCTTATATTCGATCGAATGCGCATGACAAATGGTAAGTGGCGTTCTTTAAGAAGCTTAAACCATTCTTCGCCCATAAATTCGCGGTCCCCAATGATGGCTTTGATGCGATGCCTTGGAAGGGCAGATAAAATTCTATCCAATAACAATGCACGCTGATCACAGTTGCTATTGCCTTTTTTCTCAAGCGATAATGTAACCAATGGGATTGCTGTCTGCTTATATAACACACTGACAATCAATAAATTATGCCGTGTTTGACCAAATGACCAGTCAGTGCGATCAATAGCCAATGTAAATTGCTCATTGCAAGCAAATAAATGATCGATTATAAAGCGCATGACTTCGCAATCATTTATGCTTTGTTGCTGAAAAAAATATTGCACCTTACGATAATTAGAGGCCTCAATTCCATGCTCAAATCGGGCGCAAACCTCTTTAAGATTTACTGTCCTTGCTGCAATAATACCTAATATCAATGCTTTACTTGTATTTAAGCTATGATGGCTTAAACTCAAATAATCATCTAAATGCGATAATATACTCTTCTGCCTATCCATAAAAAAAACATACAAAATTTCTTCTAAAATCTCAAATTAATTCTTACTTCGCGTAGTGTGAAAAAATATAACTAAAAGGAGAAAAATAATGGCGAATAAAAAATAATGGCGAATATAGGACCGACAACTCATCCAAGAAAAAAAAGGAAACTCCTCCAACAAGAACGACCTATACCACTTAGGCGCTCGCTACGTATTGCTGCACAAAAAAAAGTAGATTTTACTGAGCTTCCTAAGGGATTACCTGAAAAAATTGTAGATTTTTGTGACTTAAATGATGCAAAAAATGCTGCACAAGTTTGCAAAGTACTCAAAAATATATCAGAACCTAGGAAAAAAGTGCTTGAAATTTCTTTAAAATATAGTGCATCTGACATAGGGAAGAATGTAACTATAGAGACTTCACTTAATGATCTCCGTTTTGTATGTGGTTATCAACCAGATTCTCATAAAGAGATTATAACGAAAATATGTAAAGCACTTATAGAAGCGCTAAGAAATAGACCAGAAGAAAAAATATCATCAAAAGATATGGATTATATTGTTGATAATTGGAAAGAAATTTATAATTATGCAGCAAAAGATGAGCCTGATTATAAAGCAAAAAAACTATTGAGATTAAAATTTCTTCGTGGCCTTTGTAATCGTCAAGAATTTCGAGTAAATCATTTACATACCATCTATGAAGTTTTTCATAATCTATATCGATTTAGAAATGGGAATCCTAAAGAAGAAGTTTTAAAAGCTCATTCTAATGCTGCTTGCGATACAGCACGTAGCTTACAACCTCAAAAGCTCTTTGAAATGCATAGTAATGCCCTAAACAAAGAGGGTATAGAAGGTTTAAAAGAGCAACAATTTATCATATTAATGCTAAATCAACATGACAAAATGTATTCATATCATAAGCAGGCTGGTAATGAGTTAGATTCACAGCTCACTGATCAAGAGCTACAAGATATACGTGATAGTTTTCTTCCTCATGAAAATAATGAGGATTTACTATTCACTCTCCAGCAGCGCACACAATTCCAAGAAATCCTTAACGATGCAGCTGAAAGAGGATTATTTAAAAAAAGAGGAGATAGCTATATTCCAGTAAAGATTATCTCTTAAAGTTATTTCTCTCACGCCAGTTAGCTTAAGCTAACGGCTCCGAGGGGGCGCGCAACTATGCGCGGCGCCCAGTCGGGCGCTCATGGCAAAGCACTTGATCATAGTTGTTGAGGGCTGTTGGTATAAATTCTTACCCTGATAGGCTATGAAAAAGCTGTCGCATGGCATCGGCCCTGTGTGAGATAGAATGTTTATAATCCGGGTCAATCTCGCCGAAAGTTTGATCCATACCATTCGCTATAAAAATAGGATCATAGCCAAAGCCTTTTTCACCACGTGGAGGGAAAGTGAGCTGCCCCTTAACCTCTCCTAGGAAGGTTTTTTCCTCGTTTTTTCGCGGATCAACCAAAGCAATGGCACAGAAAAAAGATGCTGACATATCTGGTATATCGCCTTCTGCCTGCTGAGTGATCTCAGTTTTAACGCGCTCCATAGCCATTGCAAAATCTCGATCAGGTCCAGCCCAGCGCGCGGAATATATCCCCGGGGCTCCGTTCAGGGCATTTACAGATAGCCCAGAATCATCTGACAAGGATGCTTTGCCGGTTCTCTCAGCGACATAGCGCGCTTTTAAAAGAGCATTCCCTTCGAAAGTGCGTTCTGTCTCCTCAGGGTCATCAAGATCATAATCCGCAGCGCATGAGATTTTAAGCGATAAGTGCGATAATAAATCCCTGATCTCTTTTATTTTTCCCTGATTATGCGAGGCAATAACAAGCTCAGTTCCAGCAGGAAAATACATATTTATACCAAGTGTCTTAGTTAATTTTCTATATAGTACCTATCATAATTATTATGTATCAAGCAATTTAAAATGATTTTTTCTCTCACGCCAGTTGGCTTACGCGAATACCCCCTTGGAGCTCCGAAGGGGCGCGCAACGATGCGCGACGCCCAGTCGGGCGCTCGACTCTTTTTTCTCTCACGCCAGTTGGCTTTCGCCAACGGCTCCGAGGGGGCGCGCAACGATGCGCGGCGCCCAGTCGGGCGCTTAAATAATTTTTGGTATTAATTCTCAAATTTAGAAAATTTGTTTCATAATATCAGCTTGCTTTGCACAAAGCTCAGAAATTCCATTTTGCGCCAATTGCATAATATCTGTAAATTGCCCATGTGAGAAAGGTGCTTTTTCAGCTGTGCCCTGAATTTCAATAATCTCACCTTTCGATGTCATCACGAAATTTGCATCTGCATCGGCATCTGAATCTTCTAAATAATCAAGGTCAGCAACAGCTTCGCCCTTATAAAGGCCACAAGATATTGCAGCCACTTGATTGATAATCGGCATGGAATTTAAAATCCCTGCCTGCGCGCCCTTAACAGCAGCCTGATAAAGCGCCAGAAAACCACCCGTAATCGCAGCAGTGCGCGTGCCACCATCCGCACGGATAACATCACAATCAACTATAATCTGCTTTTCTCCCATAGATTTAAAATCTAATGCCGCACGGAGAGAACGCCCGATAAGACGCTGAATTTCCTGCGTTCTGCCAGATTGCTTCCCTCTTGCGGCCTCACGGTCCATCCGCCGATCCGTCGAGCACGGTAACATACCATATTCCGCCGTCAGCCAGCCTTCGCCTTTCCCTTTTAAAAAAGGCGGAACGCGCTCTTCTAATGTTGCTGTGCATAAAATATGTGTATTTCCACATTTCACAAAACAAGACCCATCAGCCTGTGGGGCATATCCTATATCAAAGCTTATCTCTCTCAGCTGATCATTTTTTCGGCCTGATGGACGCATAATATCTCTTTCACTTTATTGTTAGCTGCTAACCATTATATCATAATGGTTAATTCCCGTTTTTCTCCAGAGCGGCCGACTGGCCGTCAGCGCATGCGCGCTGCCCTCCCGGAGGATAGCCCGCAGGGCTTAATCCGTGAGGGATAGATAAAAGGACGCATAATATCTCTTTTATATGTTGTTAATAGTTAACTCACTACTGGCACTTAAGCGCACATACTATAAACCTCGCAAAAATTTATACAACTTCTTTTGCTCTGTTTTACGAAATTTTAAGGCTCATCTTGTAATGTGTTTTCTATCGCTCGGTACATAGCAGAAGGCCCGCCGTGCATTATTTGTGCAGAAGCGCACCAGCTCAGCTTTATCACAGTCCTTTGGAGATCACAAAGAGAGATGAAGCCTGACATTTGTATGTAACCTTGAATAGGAAGGACTCTCGTTATGAGTAGTATTTTGACAAATAATGGCGCAATGGTTGCCCTTCAAACCATGAATATGATCAACAAAGATCTCGGTGAAGTTCAGGATATGATCTCCACCGGTAAAAGAGTTTCAGACGCAAAAGATAATGCTGCGATCTGGGCGATCTCAACCACCATGGAATCAGATGTTTCTTCCCTTAAAGCTGTTGGAGATTCTCTTGCACTTGGTGAATCAACAGTTTCTGTTGCACGTAATGCCTCTGAGCAGGTCACATCCCTCTTGCAGGAAATGAAAACAAAAATCGTTTCTGCACAGGAAGAAAACGTCGATAGAGATAAAATTCAAGCTGACGTGGTTGCTCTGCGTGATCAGATTTCCTCTGTTGTGAATGCTGCGCAATTTAATGGTTTGAACCTTCTTAAGGGTACAGCGAATATTGATATTCTTGGGTCTTTAGATCGTGATTCAAACGGAAATGTGAATACATCTGATATTACCATCCAAAGAAACAACCTTGAGCAAACAGCTTCTGTCTTCGGGAATGGATCTGCAATTGCTGAGACGGATGCAACTGGTTTGAGTAATAACTCACTTGTGGTTACGGATAACCTTGATGTTCTGCAAACAGCACTCTTAACTTTTGCTGAAACAGGTCTCGGTTTTGCAAACACAAACCAGATTGACCTTGTTGTTTCTGGTCAGACTTTCTCAGTTTTATTTGAAACAGGTGCTGATGGGTCTGGAGACTCTGCTTCTTTGACAGAGGTTGATGCAACTGGGTCTGCAACCGACGTTGCTGCTGCTTTTGCAACATTGATCAGTAATGCAATCAGTTCTGATAGTGGTTCCTTAAATGGGTCTGGTGTTGTGTCGGCAACTGCTTCATTAGGTGTTTTGACAATTAACACACAGTCTTCTTCAACGACAGATGTTTCTGTTGCTGGTAACACAACGATTGCAGGTACGATTGCAATTGCTGGTGCGAACACTAACGCAGATATCGATACGGCAGTGACAACAACGGCTATCACAACTTCTGCACAAAGTGCGAATATTGATGATGCAACCAACACGCTTACATTGACAGCTGGTCAGGTTTCTGAAGGTGACAGTTATCGTATTGCCTTAAATGGTACAAATTATGAATATGTCGCACGTCAGAATGAAAATCTGAATGATGTTGCAGAAGGGTTGAAAACAGTCCTTGATGCCGCCGGTATCACAGGCCTTGGTGTCACTGTCAACAGAGCCACCGATCCAACCGCACAAAATGTCACGCTTGACCTTCAACTGCTTGACCCAACACAAACCTCTGACCAGGCACTTACTGTGGCTTCTGCCGAAGATGGGACTGCCGGTGGTGGACTTGAGCAGCTTGCTAATATTGATGTGTCAACATCAGCAGGTGCGGCCTCTGCGTTGGTCTTTATTGAAGATCTTATTGAGACCTCAATTGATGCGGCCTCTGCTTTCGGTTCCGATGAGAAGCGTCTTGAAATTCAAAATGACTTTATCTCAAAACTAACCGATTCTTTAACATCTGGTATTGGTACGCTCGTTGATGCGGATATGGAAGAAACTGCGGCAAGATTGCAGGCCCTTCAGGTTCAGCAGCAGCTTGGGACACAGGCGCTTTCTATCGCCAACCAGTCACCACAGAATATTCTGGCCTTGTTCAGATAATCTTACTCTTGAGGGTGTGGGATATTTTATCCCCACTCTCATTCTCATTTCCCTATTGAAATATAGGCGAAAGCAAGAGAATAGATTGCGATTATCATCGCAAGTACCAGAAGCAACGCCACTGAATGAGGCATATATATGTACGCACAGCAAAATCAGGCCGCCGGCGCCTACCAAGCCCAACTCAAAGAGTCTCTTTCCCCGCGCAATGTCGAATATCGTGTTTTTTCTCAGGTGACAAGTAAGCTAGAAAAAGCCTATAATAGCGATCCTATAGATAAGATTGAACTTGCAAAAGCGCTCGGAGATAATACACTCCTCTGGAATGCTTTGCTAGCTGATGTAATATCCGAAGGAAATCTACTTCCTGATCAGCTAAAAGCGCAAATTATTTATCTCGCGAAATATACCAGCCATCATACGGCTCTTATCCGAAAAGAAGAAGCAGACCCAAAAGCCTTGATTGATATAAATAAAATGATAATGGAAGGTTTAGCCACAACCCCACCTTCGCCAGAAGACTTTGAAGAAGAGATGATAGAGAAAAATGTCAGCCCGGCAGATAATTCACTGGTATCGGGGGCATAAATGGCAGGTCTAAAATTAAAACTCCGCCCGGAAGAGCAAATATTGATCAATGGTGCAGTTGTACAAAATGGGCGGCATCAGGTGGAATTGACAGTCAAGACTCCGAATACGCGTATATTGCGCCTGCGTGATGCAATTCATCCCAATGATGCCAATACGCCTGTCAAGCGTGTCTGTTATGTTGCGCAAATGGCGGTGGCCGGTGAAGTCACCGACGCGGAGGCACATGCAGAATTCACCAAAGGCGTTCAAGCCTTATTAGGTGTTTTTCAGGATGAGGGTTCGCAGGATGTGATGCAAAAAGCACTTCAAGAGGCTGAGAAATTCAATTTCTATAAGGCTATGCAATTTATGCGGAAGCTCATCAGCTATGAAGAGGCACTGATGATGAAATATGATGCTGTCCGAGAAATTGATCCTGAGGCTCTGAAAACATCGCTTGAAAATGCTGTGACTTTAAAAGAGCTCCATGATGAGCTTTTGACAAAATATTATGACGACAGGGGAGCGCCTTTAAAGCAACAAAAGGAAGCTTAGTATATGGTCTTCTTTAACTTTACTGCAACTGTGCCGGTTGGCGGGCTTGCGGGATATGAAGTTCTCAAAGATACGCGAGACCGGCAAGAGGAGCGCCTTTTGTCGGGCACTGTCGTTCAGCGCGAGACAAATTATTTCAGAGACAATATCGCTAATATTAATTCTGCCGAAGAATTTGTCGAAGATGACCGAATTCTACGTATCGCGCTTGAGGCTTATGGTTTGGGGGAGGAATTTTCTAAAAAAGCTTTCATTCAAAATATTCTGGAAAGTGATTTGAATGATCCCAATTCGGCAGCCAATCGTGTGACTGACCCAAGATGGGAGGCTTTCTCAGAGGGGTTTTTAAAATCTCAAATTGAGACACCCGGTCCGCTGGATAGTGACTTTGGACCACGTATTGCGCAGCGTGCTTATGCCTTTGAGCTTACAAAATTCACGACAGATACGGTTTTATCTGATATTGAAAGCGATGCGGCAAAATTCAGAACGACGATGAAAAATATCACCACTGCTGATCAGTTGGTCGCGGATAGAGATGCGTTGAATTTCGTCAAAGAAGCTTTTGGTCTGACAGATAGCACCGCATCAAACAGTGAAATTGTGGGCTATTTGAATGCTTTTAATGAATTTTCTTTGAATAGTGATGGCAGCGCAGTTGTCCCCGATGAATGGAAAGAGGCTCGTGCGGCGCTCTCATTTTTTAATGAGACTTTTATAACTGGGTCAACTGATACAACAGATGATAAGCCAAATGATGATAAAACCATCGAAGCCGTTATTTTGGAGCGCTATAAAAAAGAGCTCTCTGTGCGTACGGGCCATGATGCCTATATTCAAAGGCAAAATACATTCACGACATCTATGTCAGGCTATAGCACGGCCGCAGAAGTTGTCGCTGATAGCACCGCTATGACCTTCCTGAGAGAAGCCTATAATCTTACAAGTGATACCACTGATGATGCAACAGTTATAAGCTATTTGACAGAAACAGATTCAAGCGCAGTCCCATCAGCATGGCAGAAAATACGCGAAGATTTAGGTCTATATAGTGGCTCTTCCGTAGAGACTGATACAGACGGCACAATCAGCCTTTCCGTTTTAAACTCTATCGCAGATCGCCATGAGGATTTTAATATATCTTACCTGAGTGGGACAGCATCTTATAAACGCTTTGAAGTCGAATCTGATAATTTTGAGCTTTCCGTCAGCCTTGTCGCCTCTGATAGGGATATCACCAGCAATAGCCGTGTTTTACGCTTTGCCCTCACGGCTTATGGTCTTGAAAGCGAAAGCTATGACAGCTTCAAGGCCTTAAATGTTCTAACAGGTGAAGAAAATCTTGGGAACACGACAACCGATCAGAGATGGCGCGATTTTCAAAAAGATTTCTCTTTTACAACCAGCGCAAATACGCTCCGAACACAGGAGGCCGGCCTTGCAGATACAGTCATAGAAAAATTCGCTGATAACACCTTCATCGAAGCTGTTGGAGAGCAAGATGAAAATCTACGTTTGGCGCTTTATTTCGAACAGAGAATTCAGGAACTTGCAGCGCAACCAAATATAGATAATTTTGGCTGGATTGCCGTTGCCGGTGAGACGCCTCTTGCAAATGTTTTTCAGACAGCCTTTGGCCTGCCAACATCTTTTGGACAGCTTGATGTTGATCAGCAGCAAGAAGTCTATCGTTTGCGGTCGCAATCTATCACAGGTTCGCCTAATCTTTCATCTTATGGTGACAGTGCATTTGTAGAAACATTTTTACAAACATATCTTTTACGCGCAACACTCGCCGCCAATTCAGGCAATGACCCAGTTTTAGGATTATTTTAAATGACTATAGGAGGATCGCCACCACCTTCAGGAGGCGAGAGCCCAAAGACGCCTAGGACAAGGTTTATAAGAAAGTTGGTAAGATCTGCAGAAGATAATTTTGAAACTTCTCAGGAAGCCTCAGAAAGTGTTAAAAGGCTCTATGAAGCAGGGAGAGAATCTCATGAGGCTACACAAGATGCACTTAATGTAAATGATGTTAACGGAATACTTGCATATCTATTCAGTGGCGATTGGAAACGTTATATTAATTCTATCAAAGAGAGGCCTGTTGACGAAGATAACCCTCTCTTTAGAATGGTTGGGCATGGACTTTACTTTGGTGATGTAGTTCTAACTCAACGTGATTTTACTGATATGTACACAGCACACTCAAAGGAAGATTTTATAGAAAAACTTGAAAGAATATTCCCTGAACAAAAAGGTGATCAGTTTAGGAGTTCTTCGACAAAATTTATAAATAAAATAGTACAAAACATAAAAATGATTACGTTAGAAAATCATAAATTTAGAATACCCAAAGCACTTTTGGAAGTAATCGCTGATCCTGACATATATGAAGTGTCTCAAGCACAACAATTTATACTCCAGCAGGATGCATATGTTGCCAATCAGATATTGCAAATAATGGAAGGTCTAGGACTTATATCAAAAGATAAGAAAGCTAGAGTTTTTGATTTTTTTTCAGGGACTGCTGGTGTAGCTGAAGCAGCACATGGGCACCCCTCAATTTCCGATGTGAAAAGCATTGACTTTGACGGATTTGCGTTTGCCATACGCTGTAATCAAAGTGTACCTCTTAAAGCAGGTATATCGGAAAAAAAATTAATACATGCAGATATTAATGATTTAACATCGCTAAGGGATAATAAAAGAAAATTCTCTGTTTTCACAATGCTCGCACCACCTACGGATTTAAATCAAGATCATATTGATAACATCCTATTTGCCTTAAGCGATGATGCCGTCGGCGTTATTGGTGTTACTATCCCAGTACACCACATGAAGATAGTTGACCCTGATGTATTTGAAGATGAGTTTAAAACTTTGGAGCTTCTGAAAGAGGATTTCCATACAAGGTATATTTCCTTCGAAGAAGCACATGAAAAAGGACTGTGCAAAAAGGGGCGACTTATTGCTGATGCGTATGGAGGCATAATTATATTGAGAAGAAAAGAAAGTGGAGATTCTCTGGAACAAATTTGGCAGGAAAAATTCAACTTATAAAGTTAGATTCAGGGTCGTGTAATTTTTCTCTCACGTCAGTTTGCTAACGCGAACGGCTCCGAGGGGGCGCGCAACGATGCTCGACGCCCAGTCGGGCTTTTATTTTATTCCATAAAAACAAGGCGTGGCGTATAATCATTTGCTTCTTCTTGTGTCATGGCTGCATAGGCGATGATAATGACGATATCTCCTGTTTGCGCCAAACGTGCGGCTGCGCCGTAAATACCAAATGTTTTCGATCCGCGTGGCGCTTCAATGACATATGTTGTAAAGCGCTCGCCGTTATTGACATTTAACACATCTATTTGCTGTCCTTGCACAAGGCCAGCCTGTTCCATAATATCCTTATCAATTCCCATGGACCCATTATATCCAAGTTCACATTCGGTTACTTTTGCGCGGTGGATTTTGCTGTAAAGCATATTGATAAGCATGAATTGGCCCCAACAGAGTATTTCTCGCCCTAACTACAGAAAAACCTATTTTCTGTCAATGCGGCCAGGTCAGAACAAGAATAAGCTTGTTATCACTTTCGTTTGTGATGCTTTTTAGAATGCATTTTCCGTAAGTTGCTCATATGCATCTGTCTGGCATAATCGTCAATTGCATCCGCCAACTCATCCAGCGTACATTCCAGATAGTTCTCTGCTTTATTGCGCCAATATTGTCTGCCATAATCAATATAAAGCTGAGCATTTTTCTTAACTTTTTCAGTTGTCAGATACCCAACCAGATCCATATTATCAGGGTTATTTTTATGCTCCTCACTATGATATTCCAATGTACGCCCATAAAGTGCTGAAATATTACGTTTGGTGAGAAGGTCACGGGCAATCTCACGTAAGGTTCCCTCATATGTGGTCGGGGAATTCACCAGTGACCAGCGATTGCCATATTGAAAGCCACTAACGACTGGAATTTTCTGCTTATTGAAACCAAAGAGATATGTTGAATAATTGCTATAGCCAATTTCATCTGCATGCTGTTGTTTTTCTTCATTGCTTTCAATCAGACAGCCTGAATAAAATCCTAAAAAGAGATATTTTTTCAAGTCACGACGTGCAAATACACCATTTTGCCCCATCATAATCTTATTAAGATTATCATTTTTACAGTCTTTTTTGGTGATTTTTCTGACTTCTGTATAATAGTCAATATATTCTACACGCTCTTTGATGGAAAGCGCGAGAAATTCATTCATGCTTTTGATCATTCTTTCAGCCAACTTTGGATCATCCGTAACTTCGCTCAGGCCAGCGACTTTAACAACTGTTTTAGGGTGATAAACTGCTGTCTTACGATCATACATATTGACATAAAGCGGAGCTTCATCGATATATCTATGCTCCTGAACAGAGGCGTAATTATCGCACTTCTTTCGTTGGGTTGGGGCAGGGGGGGTATAATCGCCTAGAATTTTTCCATCAAAAACACGATCAATTCCAGTTTCAAGAGCTTTGAGCTTTTTAATCGCATCCTGAAATTTGACAGCCTTATGGACAATAATTTTCGCGGCCCCTAAGATTGACCCACCAGTGCCAAGGCATATTTGCGAGAGAGATAGAGGGTTTTTGGTTAATATTTTACCAAAAAGGATTACATGTGCGCGTGCAGAGCGTAGGGCCTGCAAGTTAAAATGCAGTTGATGACAATGTGCTAAGAATAAATTGAGAGATTGATGTTGCGCCGAAACTGCACAGAGGAACTTAGAACATTCATAGGTAGAAGTTAAAATCAGGACTGTTTTTTTGTCGAGAGCTTTATTATCCTGAAAAATCTTATCGTTAATTGATCTTATAATAGATTGGATATGCTGCATTGTGTGACCATGTTTGAATATTTAACATGATCACTGCAAATGCTATGCCACGATATATAAAAGGCCCCTCATAATAATGAGAGGCCTTTTAAAGTGATTTTTTCTCTCACGCCAGTTGGTATACGCCAACAGCTCCGAGGGGGGGGCGCAACGTGCGCGACGCCCAGTCAGGCGCTCTACCAATAGCCCTAAACAGTTTTAGAGCTATTGGATAAGATATTTACCTTTATCTATTCACACCCGTCGGCGCTGGGGTCGGAGTAGGATTGGGTGCAGGTGTCGCCCTTGGTGCCGGTGCTGGTGGCAGAATAACGGGCGGCTTTACATCACATGTGGCTGATATGGTCTCTCTTTTGACATAGGCTTTGTCTTTCATATCAGTAATCGCCAATGCATTTGATGCGTAATAACCTAGCCCGAAACTGATAAAAACACCAAATTTGCCAAGCCCACTATAGCCATGGGCACTTGCGCGCTGTTCAACAGTAACACTGCGCTGTTGTGACGCCTTACATTCTTTCGCATGTTGAAGCCCCGTCACAAATACTGTGCTTGTGGCTGGTGCTGTTTTTGCGGTGCCATCACCACTATATGTGGCCTCAGCATATTCTTCATATCCTGCGGTCAAGCCAACATTTTGTGATTGAGTGCGTCCAATTTTTGCATCTTTCAATGATGCTTCTGCACTGACGCCAGCCCCGACAGATGATGTCGCTGATCCGGTAATCTTATAGCCACGCTTATATGTGTAAGATTTGCTTCCTGCAACTGCGGCAGAGGCCTGCTCAAAGTTGATGATACCTTTCGCCAAAGCTTGTACAATAGTGACAGCCTGATCAGGGGGATATTGAACCTCAGCAGTCAAACTGCCAATTTTTGCACTCATTTGATATTTGACCACCGGTGTTGGACAGCAATCAATACAATTTTCCTGTGCAGCGCCTTCCTTCGTGCAGGTGATTGTGCATTTCTCTACAACTTCGACAGCTTCGTTGGCAATTTCATTTTCTACATTGAATAATGGACTGCGTTGCCATGTTTTGGCAGTAGAAATAGCCGGTGTTGCATCGCAAGTCATATAATGACCTGATTTATTAACAGTCGGATTTGAAATTAACGGATAAGTGTAGTTACATAATTTCGGTTTGCTTTCTGCGCAGGTGAGCTTACAGTCACACCCTTCGGTTGCTCCGGTAACGGTGTAGGTTGGATCTTTCTTTTCACCTGAAAACCAATCCCAGACACTGCTAATAAGGCCCGTATGCATGCCTAAGAACATTGGTCCTTTCAAGAAACCCAATGCATTATTTTGAAAAACATAATGCTGGACACCGCGACGCCCGAGCGAGTCTGTTGCCGCCAAGAGTAAATTATTCTCCCCGGAGAGAATATTGTCATAAACTGCATTAAGTTTAATGTTTTTGCCATTTAAAATTGCAACAGGTTCACGGAATCTTTTACCTGTTTCATCGACAAATGTCTCGGTGGCTACGCTGAGACCATAAACCTTATCGCCTTCTTTCTGAAGATCGACTTTAAATTTCGGATAAGCAACGCTCTCCTTATCAGCGGTCACATTTATAACATAAGAGCAAATATCAATCTCATTGCCTCTATCGCGTAGCGTAACTTCCATTCTCCCCGGAGATAAACGCGTATTTGCTTTTGGCATTTGCACAGGTTTAAAGCGAGAATTGCGTGGTGCGACCTCAAGAAACTCTTGAATTTTTTGCTTTTCTTCTGGGTTAAGCTCAGCTTCATCTAGGCGTGCCATTTCTTCTTCAACAGAAAATTCTGTCAAAATTGAAGGCATTGTCGCAGATACAAAACCAGGGTCTGTTGTAATATTTTTTGGTGCCACTTCGCAGGCATTTTGTAAAAAGCCAACAATTTGTTCATCATCATAGACTTCATAAAGCTTTTCTGCATTGAATTTAATTTCATCAGCATGCGCAAGCAAAGATGTGCATGACAGACATAAAAAAGAAACGAAATGATATATTCGACGCGACATTGATCGCATAGTCCCCCCAATAAATTTGTTAATAGATTTGAGTTGCAACATTAAAGTTACCACGGCTCAGTTGTGCGTTTCGCTCAAAAAGTCAACATGATAAATACAGATAAACTGTGTGAAAAAGCAACAGTTTAGGTTAAAAATAAATATTTTTATGGTTATGTGATTTTTTTATCATTCAAATGGTGGTATTTGATTTGAAATAATATTTTAAAGATTTGGTCGAAATGGGGAATAGCAGCTACTATCAGATTTTGTTGAAACATTTTTTGCGTTATGTGCCTTTGATGTTTCTTTTCGCTTCGCCATTATATGCACAGACAGTTCCTTCTGTTGCTGAGGCAGATCGTGTTATTGTTGACCCTCCTAACCCTGTTCCGGATAAAATCCCCGAAGCTGATGAAAGCCAAAAAGGTATAACCTATAAACGTCAGCAAGCGCCTGCTGGGTCTGAAAATATAGAAGCTGAGTTTAAAACAATTGATATAGAAGGGGCATCGCCTGACTTTTTGCCTGTTTTGCATGTTTTAGCTGAGCCTTATTTAAATAAGAAAACCACCTTGGATAAATTGTGGGATCTGGCGAATGATATCACTGATTATTATAGAGATAATGGTTATTTCTTATCTTTTGCATATGTGCCAAAGCAAAAAATAACGAGTGGTAATGTTAAAATCTCTGTCATTGAGGGATATGTTGGCTCTGTTGATATTCAGTCTTCTGATGATAAAAAATATGATTATGATCTTCTAAAGAGCTTAATTCGCGATATTGAATCACGTAAACCACTTAGCGCAACTGATCTTGAAGAGTTTGCTTTGCGTGTCAATGATCTGCCGGGAATACAAACAAGGTTAATCGTTAAACAGGAAGAAAAGAAGACTGATCCTGGTCGGGTTACTCTTGTTCTAATTCCTTCAGAGGAGAAGTCCGTAAAATTCGTTTCAGTTGATAATTATGATTCGCGCTTTTTAGGCCCTTTTAAAGCGATAGCTGGGTGGAATGGAAGTTTTATCCCGCTTGTTCAGAGCAACCTTTCACTTGCGCACAGCTTAGAAGAGGATGAATTGTTTTTCGGCAATATGAACCATCGCATTGCTTTATCCAGAAGATGGTTTGCATCTTTTTATGCCAGCCATGTGCGTACACAGCCGGGATCAACTATTGAAAGAAATGATATCAATAATACAAGTACGGTTTTTGGTGGGTCTATAGGGTTTCAGCCTATTCGCCAACGTAGGGAAAATCTGTCTTTTACACTTGGATTTGAACATAGAAAAGTTGATGGGGATATTTTCAGTGATGCACCACTCACGCGTGACAATATAAGACTTGTAAGATTAACTGCCAGTTATGATACTGACGATGCCTTGGGAGGATATAATTATCTTACATTGGGGTTTGATCATGGTTTGAAAGTTTTAGGTGCAAGTAAGGCTGGTCAGGCAAATTTATCGCGCGCTGAGGCTGATCCTGAATTTCGCATACTCTCTGCGAATTTGGTACGGCAGCAGCCCATTACTCAGGACTTTTTTCTTGTAAATCAAGGGGCTGTACAATTTACGCAGGATCCGCTTTTTTCGTCTGGTGAATTTGGGTATGGTGGAAATAATTTTGGTCGCGCTTTTGATCCTTCAGAAATTATTGGTGATAATGGTGCTGCGATCTCCTTTGAGCTTAGATATTTTGGCTTGAATGATAATAGTCCGCTCAATATTGTTCCATATACATTTTATGATTTTGGTCATGTTTGGAATGAAGATAGCGCGAATTCCAACGAGGTCACGGCATCATCCGCCGGGGCAGGGGCGAGATTCCTACATAGTTCAGGCTTTTCCGCTGATATTGGGCTTGCCTTTCCGCTTATAAAAGAGATTGAATTCCCGCAATATGGAAATGATAAAAATCCAAGACTTCTCTTTCAAACACGCTATGTTTTTTAAAGAAGCTTCGCGTGATGTACTTTGAGCGTCCCCTTGCTTGCGCTTTTCTATCAGATATGCCATAAGCTTTTCTTCTATTATATGGTTTACAATTTATTATAAAGAGGTTGCTTAAATGGGGAAGTCATTTGATCTTGCTGTTATTGGTGCTGGTCCGGGTGGCTATGTCGCAGCGATAAGGGCGGCGCAGCTTGGTTTGAAAACAGTCATCATCGAGAGAGAGCATCTTGGCGGCATTTGCCTAAATTGGGGCTGTATTCCAACCAAAGCGATGCTCAGATCATCTGAGATGTTTCATCATATGAAACATGCTGCATCATATGGTTTGAGCGCGAGCAAGGTTGATTTTGATCTTCAAAAAATTGTTGAACGCTCACGTGGTGTGGCAAAGCAGCTGAGTGGTGGTATTGGCCATTTGCTTAAGAAGAATAAAGTCGAGATCATCGATGGAGAGGCAAAGCTTCTCGCTAAGGGTAAAATTTCTGTTCAAAAAGATGGTAAATCCTCTGAGGTTCTTGCTAAAAACATTATTATCGCAACTGGCGCGCGGGCGAGGGAGCTCCCTCACCTTGAAGTTGATGGCACATTGGTCTGGACCTATAAACTTGCGCTTATGCCAAAAAAAATGCCGAAATCCATGATTGTGGTGGGCTCTGGTGCCATCGGTATTGAGTTTGCCAGCTTTTACAAAACGCTTGGTGCGGATGTGACTGTTATTGAAATGATGGATCGTATCCTTCCTGTTGAAGATGCTGAGATTTCTGCTGCGGCTCAGAAGACTTTTGAAAAGCAGGGTATGACGATTATGACGAGTGCTTCTGTCGATAAGCTTGAAAAGCAGAAGGATAAGGTAACCGCAATAATTAAAGATGCTAAATCGGGTAAGACACAGAAAAAAACGGTTGATGTTATTATCTCTGCTGTTGGTATTGTTGGAAATTCCGAGAATTTGGGCTTAGAGGCGCTAGGCGTCAAAACTGAGAGAGGGCATATACAAATTGATGGATATGGCTTTACGGGTGTAGAAGGCATTTATGCTATTGGTGATGTTGTGGCTGGTCCTTGGTTGGCGCATAAAGCATCGCATGAGGCAATCATATGTGCGGAAAAAATTGCTGGCGTTAAGAACGTACACCCGATGGAGAAGGATAATATTGCCGGATGTACTTATTGCCATCCACAAATTGCTTCTGTGGGGTTAACAGAAGCGCAGGCCAAAGAGGCAGGTCATAAGATAAAAGTTGGAAGGTTCCCTTTTATGGCCAATGGGAAAGCGATAGCCCTTGGGGAGCCTGAGGGTATGGTTAAAACAATTTTTGATGAAAAGACAGGTGCATTGCTCGGGGCGCATATGATTGGCACCGAGGTCACTGAGATGATACAAGGTTTTGTGGTCGCAAGGCAGCTTGAAACCACCGAAGCTGAACTTATGCATACAATATTCCCGCATCCGACATTGTCAGAAATGATGCATGAAAGTGTTTTGGATGCGTATGGGCGTGCAATACATTTTTAACTCTTTAGGGGTATTAATCGCTTGCAATGAGATAGGAAAAGGGATAATCCTATCGTGATAATGAATATAAATTAAGCGGATGTGGTGAAATGGTAGACACGCTGGTTTTAGGTACCAGTGGCGAGAGCCGTGGGGGTTCAAGTCCCTCCATCCGCACCAATCTCAAAAAAATCTGGCGACATTATAAGCCTAAAATGGGCTCCGCTTGGTTAAATAACATTTAAAATCTGGTTGTTATATGGAAATAGAAGTCATTCAAGATGAAAAGCTGCACAAACAATTTCTCCTGACATACACTGCGAGTGATATTCAAGAATGTATCGTCAAAGAGGCTGAAAATATCCAGCCAGAGGTTGATGTTAACGGGTTTCGTCCGGGAAAAGTGCCTGTAGATTATATTATTCGCATGTATGGTGAGAAGTTGCGGATTGATGCGATGAATCACCGTGTGACTGATGATGTCCGTGGAATCATTGAGAAAAATAATTTTCAGCTTGCTGTTAGTCCGATTTATAAATTCCGCGAAAGACAAGAAGTCGGAGATGATAAATATTACTTAGATTTAGATTTTTATCTTTTTCCCGAAGTTCCGGATTATGATTTTTCTCAGGCTACAGTCGAGAGAATCTATCCTGACGAGAATTCTTTTGAAGAAATTGTTGATAAAAATCTTTTGATGCTTCAGGTGATGACGTCTGAATTTGAGGAAAAAATTGGTGCCATTTCAGAGCATGATAGGGTTAAGTGTAAAATTGACATTACAATTGACGAAGAGCCTGCGCCGGGTTTAGGTGGAACTTTAGAGGTGTTTATTGGACATGAGCAAATTCCACCTGAAGTCGAAACGCGTCTTTTTGGGGCATCTCAGGGACAGGTTTTAGAGTTTACGCATACATATAGTGAAGATGATAAAAACCCTTTCTTTGTGGGGGTTGCTGGTAAGAAGGTTGGCTTTAAAATTGATGTTGAAGAGGTGAAAGCTCCGATTATTACTGAGTTGAATGAAGAAAAACTCAAGCAGATGGGTTTTGAAGATGCAAATCACTTGATTGATGTTTTAAGAAAAAATACGCAGGATATGGTTGATAAAATGTCTGCGGAAAAGCTTCATAGCTCTGTCATTGAGCATATTAAGTCAAATTTTGACTTTGACGTCCCAGAGATTGTTGTTGATCAGGAGGCACATCAAATTGCTTTTAACGAGGCATCTCGGGTTGGGAATTTTGATGCTGTCCGTGAGGTCAGTGAGGGCTCAAGGAAGATTGCTGTTGAAGATGAGCATTATGCGAGAGCAAAAAATAACCTTGTTACGAGTTTTGTATTAACGGATTATGCACGGAAAAATGATATTGTCGTTGAAGAGTGGGAAGTTAAGAGAGAAATGGAAAACCATCTTGAGGAGCTTACCCGTATGAATAGTATCCGTCCTGAATTACAGGAAAAGAATTACAATGAGTTTCTTTTGCGTGTCAGAACGCTTGTTTTTGAAAGAAAAGTGATAGCTTCTATAATTGATAAGATTACGGTTAATGATAATTTACTTTCTAAAGATGAGTTTTTCGATCGCGTTAAAGTCTCCTAGACGAATCGAAGAAAAAGATTGAGAATATAACTATAAAAATATAAGGGTTTTATAAAAATGATGGATCCAATTGAAAAAATTAGCAGTACCCTTGTGCCAATGGTCGTTGAGCAAACAAATCGTGGGGAAAGATCCTACGATATTTTCTCACGCCTATTGAAGGAGCGTATTATTTTCCTATCTGGTCAGGTTGAGGATAATATGGCGACTTTAATTGTTGCACAGTTGCTTTTTCTTGAGTCCGAAAACCCTAAGAAAGACATTAATTTATATATTAACAGTCCGGGTGGTGTTGTGACGGCTGGTCTTTCTATATATGACACGATGCATTATATTAAATGTCCAGTGAATACGGTTTGCATGGGGCAGGCTGCTTCAATGGGGTCATTGTTGCTGGCTGCCGGACAGGCAGATATGCGTTTTGCATTGCCAAATGCGCGGGTTATGGTGCATCAGCC
>JBCCNR010000004.1:0-18527 GCA_039025725.1 Pseudomonadota bacterium
ATCCATTTTGGTTGCTCCAATAATCACAGATGTCATAAAGGGACGTGTCAGTAGAAAAGCAATCGACATCTGACACACATCAATATTATGTCTCTCGGCGATTTCAATATAAGCGCGGATGGCATTTTCTGCGCGATCCGTGTCTCTGAATGTGCGGCTGCCGGAATAATCTTTACGTGAGCCCTTTGGCATCTGGCCATCAAGATATTTTCCACTGATTGCACCGCAAACCAATGGCGACCAGGCCAGTAAGCCAGTTCCTTCCATTTTTGCAACCTCATGAAAATCCAGCTCGAAACTGCGTTTGAGTA
Organism: Pseudomonadota bacterium; assembly: GCA_039025725.1. Lineage (GTDB taxonomy): Bacteria > Pseudomonadota > Alphaproteobacteria > JBCCNR01 > JBCCNR01 > JBCCNR01. The sequence continues at coordinate 312 of JBCCNR010000004.1, forward strand.
AGCTATATTCATTCTGCACAGACACGATTTTGGGAAGATTATGTTGACGCGACAACTCACAATAGGTCATTGTTCCCCAGCATGTATCATCGGAAACACCAATATGCCGGATCTTCCCAGCTTTCATATGCTTATCGAGACAGCGCAGAATATTCAGATGCTCATCACGTAATTTTTCAGGGTCGCTTTCAAAATTAACATTCCAGCGGCCAAAATGATATGTCCCACGATTTGGCCAATGTAGCTGATAAAGATCAATATAATCTGTGTTCAAACGCTTTAGGCTGCCCTCAAGCGCAATATCAATATCCTCAGGCGTGAGAGGAGAGCCGCCGCGAATATGCGGAACACCACCGCCTTTGACTTTTGTTGCTAACACAACTTTGTCACGATTTTGTCGGGCCTTAAAATAATTCCCAATCATAATCTCTGTTGAAAAGACAGTCTTTGCAGAAGGCGGAACAGGGTAGAGCTCTGCAGTGTCCCAAAATGTGACATCCTGATCAAGTGCAAAATCCATCTGCTGAAACGCTTCATCCTGCGTATTTTGCGAGCCCCACGTCATCGTGCCCAGGCAAATCTCTGATACTTTAAGATCTGTATGACCAAGCTGTCTTTTTTTCATAACATGTCCTTATATTTTATTTTTCCTGCATCTTAAAGCCAGGGCATTGTCTCCTTACGTCTGGTTTCAAAGTCAGAAATATATTTTTCTTTTTGCAATGTCAGTCCGATTGTATCCAGTCCTTCCAAAAGACGTTTTGCTGCAAAGTCATCGATCCTAAAAGGAAAGACTTTCTCTCCACATATGATATGACGCTTTTCAAGATCAATTGTCAATTTCTGCGGATCAGGTAAAGAAATATGCGAAATAATATCTGGTAAAATCTCCGGGGCGATGATAGCCGGTAAAATGCCATTCTCAAAACAATTATTATAAAAAATATCGGCAAATGACTCCGCGATCACGCATTTAAAACCAAAATCCTTCAAGGCCCATGGCGCATGTTCTCGTGAGGATCCACAGCCAAAATTCGCGCCCGTTACAAGTATTTCTGACGCGTCATAAGGCGGAATATTCAATATGAAATCTTTATTGAGCGTGCCATCCGCATGGGTGCGCATCTCATGAAAAGCCGATTTTCCTAAGCCTGTCCGTGTGATTGTTTTTAAAAACTGCTTAGGGATAATCATATCTGTATCAATATTCATTTCCATAAGCGGTGCAGCAATGGCATGTAAGGTCTTAAATTTTTCCATATTTAATCCTTTTTATCCTGCCCATCTTGTTGCATAAAATGACGCACATCTGTCAGATGCCCTGTGATCGCCGCCACCGCCGCCATCGCAGGAGACAACAAATGCGTACGCCCGCCGCGCCCCTGACGTCCCTCAAAATTCCGATTAGATGTCGAAGCACAGCGCTCCCCCGGGGCGAGCCGATCAGAATTCATCGCCAAACACATAGAACATCCGGGTTCTCGCCAGTCAAATCCGGCTGCCTTGAAAATTTTATCCAAGCCCTCAGATTCTGCCTGTGCTTTAACCAAACCTGAGCCCGGAACAATCATGGCCTCAACATTTGGCGCGACTTTACGCCCTGAAGCAATTTTTGCAACAGCGCGCATATCTTCAATACGGGCATTTGTACAAGAACCAATAAAAACGCGGTTAATAGGAATCTCCGAAAGAGGCGTGCCAGATTTAAGACCCATATATTCTAAAGCACGCATAATGGCTTTTTGCTTGCCTGAATCCTCAAAATCATCCGGAGATGGAATTTTCGCCGTTATTGGCAAAACTTGCTCTGGTGACGTGCCCCATGTCACATTCGGTGCAATTGATGCCGCATCAATTGTAATCTCTTTGTCGAAAATAGCATCAGCATCAGAATATAAAGTCTTCCAATAAGCCACGGCAGCCTTAAAATCTGCGTCTTTCGGGGCCATAGGGCGCCCCTCAATATAATCAAATGTCACCTGATCTGGTGCAACCATGCCTGCACGTGCACCAGCCTCAATGGACATATTGCAGACTGTCATGCGATCTTCCATAGACATTGCACGAAATACATCGCCTGCATATTCCATCACATAGCCCGTGCCACCAGCTGTGCCAATATGACCGATAATTGCCAAAGCAACATCTTTGGCGGTCACAAATTCTGACAAGACACCATTTATCGTGATGCGCATATTTTTAGATTTTTTTTGCACCAATGTCTGGGTTGCAAGAACATGCTCTACCTCAGAGGTCCCAATGCCATGCGCCAATGCACCAAAGGCACCATGGGTTGACGTATGGCTATCACCGCAGACGACTGTTGTGCCGGGAAGCGTAAAGCCTTGCTCTGGTCCCACAACATGGACAATACCTTGTCGGACATCATCCATTGAAAAATATGTAATCCCAAAATCAGCAGTATTTTTATCTAAGGTTTCTATCTGTAAGCGGCTTTCCGGATCAGATATGCCATTCTTACGATCAGATGTTGGAACATTATGATCCGCCACAGCAAGTGTATTTTCAGGACGCCTGACTTTGCGATCAGCTAGACGCAATCCATCAAAGGCTTGCGGAGAAGTGACCTCATGGACCAGATGCCGATCAATATAAATCAGCGTAGAGCCATTTTCATCCTGATGGACAATATGGTCATCCCATATTTTATCATATAATGTTTTTGACATTCCTTTATGTGTCTGTTCCATAATATATGCAGATTTACAAGCACTTATCCATTGGCCAAATATTGTGCACCATTGATGGACAGAACTGCACCATTCATGAAAGCCGCCGCATCGGATGTGAGATAATTCACCAAAGCAGAAATCTCAGAGGCTTCGCCCAATCGGCCAGCAGGAATTTGTGCAATGATTTTCTGTAAGATTTTCTCATCAATATCAGCAACCATATCTGTATTGATATAACCAGGACAGATACAATTCACTGTGACGCCTTTAAAAGCACCTTCCTGCGCAAGGGCTTTGGTAAAGCCAATTACGCCAGCCTTAGCGGCAGAATAATTTGTTTGTCCGGCCTGACCTTTCTGGCCATTAATCGAGCTGATATTCACAATGCGTCCAAATCCACGTCCGCGCATGCCAACAAAAACAGGCTGCGTTACATTAAACATAGAATTTAAATTTGTATTTATCACATCAGACCATTGTTCTGGCTTCATTTTATGGAAAAAACCATCACGTGTAATGCCAGCATTATTCACAAGAATCTCAATAGGGCCTTCCGCACTTTCAATCTCTGTGACTGCTTCTGATACCATATCATAATTTGAAACATCAAATTTCTTAACAGCTATACCTGTTTCAGAAGCGAATTTTTGAGCTTTCTCATCATTTCCAGCGTAATTTGCAACAACTTTAAAGCCCTGATCTTTTAACCCTTGTGAGATCGCAGCCCCAATACCGCGTGTTCCCCCAGTGACCAATGCAACTTTTGACATATTGATTTACCTCAATTCAATTTCATAACATATTTAATAAAGTGGATGTGCCTATCATATTTCAGGCAAGAGACAATTATGCTCGCTCCAGACACATAGCAATGCCCATACCGCCACCAATGCATAATGTCGCAAGCCCTTTTTTCGCATCACGTCTTTGCATTTCATGCAGTAAGGTGACTAATATACGACAGCCAGAAGCCCCAATCGGATGGCCTATCGCAATGGCACCGCCATTGACATTGACTTTGTCTGTGTCCCATCCCATTTCCTGATTGACAGAAATAGCCTGTGCAGCAAAGGCTTCGTTGGCTTCGATCAGGTCGAGCTCTCCATGAGTCCAACCTGCGCGCGCCAAAGCTTTTTGTGATGCAGGAATTGGCCCCGTTCCCATAATCTTTGGATCAACGCCAGCGGTAGACCAAGATTTTATAACTGCAAGCGGTGTAAGCCCAAGCGATTTTGCTTTTTCAGTGCTCATTAGGACAACTGCTGCTGCCCCATCATTTAAACCGGAGGCATTGCCTGCCGTAACGGTACCTTCTTTATCGAAAGCTGGCCGAAGTTTTGCCAGCGCATCCGCCGTAACGCCATCACGGATAAATTCATCTTCGGCGAAAATAATATCGCCTTTGCGGTTTTTGATTGTAATCGGTACAATTTCATCTTTAAAACGGCCCTCTTTTTTGGCAGCCTCCGCTTTATTCTGTGAAGTCGCTGCAAAAGCATCTTGCGCATCCCGTGTTATTGAAAATTTCGCAGCGATATTTTCCGCTGTTATGCCCATATGATAGTTGTTAAAGGCATCCCATAAACCATCCTTAATCATGGTATCGGAAAGCGCACCATCGCCCATTTTGGTGGCACTTCTTAGGTGCGTTGTATGAGGGGCAAGTGACATATTTTCTTGTCCGCCAGCAATCACAATATCAGCATCGCCACATATAATGGATTGCATCCCAAGAGCAACCGCACGCAACCCAGACCCACATACCTGATTGATGGTCATGGCAGTGGCTGTTTCTGCAATGCCTGCGTGAATGGCTGTTTGGCGCGCAGGATTTTGACCGGAGCCCGCCGTGAGGACTTGTCCTAAAATGATTTCATCAACCTGATCTGCTGTTATATTTGCGCGCTTCAAAACATCTTCGATGACGGTCTTTCCAAGTTGAGGCGCTGAGACGCTTGATAATGATCCTAAAAAATTCCCGACAGCTGTCCTTGCTGCGCTGACTATTGCAATATCTTTTGCCATAAATTTATTCAAATCCTCCGAGAAACTCACACTAACTTCTCTGGTCTTTCTATAGATGAAATGCTTTTTCCACAACCGAAATTTTCAAAATATCAGAAAGATAGTCTATTGTTTGCTCTTTCAGGGGCGCGTCAGGGGCATTTAGAAGCCTCAAACTGTTTGGTTTTACATTTTGAGAGTTTTCTAAATAGGGAAGTTCAAGAATATCCTGCGCTACAGATACAACTTTATCTTGATCTTCATAAGCAACCAGACAATAAAAAAATGAAACCGGACACAAGCCTTTTTTAAAGGCTGTTTCTAAAAATGGGACATAAAGGCTCCAGACGCCCAGCATAGGTGTTTCAGAAATATTTTTCAGAATGTTTTGCAGAAAATCATGGGATGACTGTTTATGCTCAGAGATTCTATAATTTTGCAAGAGCTCATCCGCTTCTGGGGTTTTCTCTGTGCCCGATATAGTCTGTACAGGTTTAATATGAGTAACCTGTTTAAAGAGACATTTTGCAAGCTCTGTCCAGGTGGGGGAGGGGGTGTGTAACATCTCACAATGCAGCAAAGATTGAAATGCAACAACGCCAGCCTGCAAAACGGGCAAAAGCTGAATTGGTAAAGCAATATCTTTCTGAGTTGCAAAAAGACCTGAACGCTCGTGACCTTTACAAGGGTTTTTACATTTATATAAAGAATGAAAAAGCTTATCTGCGAGATAATCGAAGTTTTCTTTCATTTGACAATAATTAAGAAGAAGAATCTATTTGCTTTGTATATGCGTGACATATATATGTGTTGAAGAGATATTTAAACATGTTTTTTTATGAAAATACTACATATTGTCAGGCAGTTTAAGCCCGGCCAAGGTGGCCTTGAAAATTATGTTGCAAGCCTTGTGTCCCATCAGAAAGCGAACCACAGCGTTCAGATCGTGACGCTTGATCGGGTCTTTGGAACGGGCAGAGCACTCCGTGGCGAAGAAATTATAGATGATGTTCCTGTAAAACGTATTTCTTTTTTAGGAACACGCCAATGTTTTCTACCCTTTCTTAATCCATTCTATTTGGGTCAGTTTGATATTGTGCATATTCATGGTGCCGATCAGCTCTTAGATCTGGTGGCGTTTTATAGTTTGTTCTGCCGAAAATTACGGCGTGGTCTTTTCTTCACCACGCATGGATTATTTTTTCATACACCATCTTTGCAGAAAATAAAATCTGTCTATTTTCGGACAATTTCACGCTTTAGCTTGTCGCGTATGCAGAAAATTTATGCAATTAGCGGAAATGATGCAGAGCATCTGAAAAAAATAAAAGCGAGCTCGGAGATTTTATATAACCCCATTGAGCCTTTTACAGATATCCGCGCAGAGGGTGAAGATTTTGTGTATATTGGGCGTATCTCTGCGAATAAGCGCATAGATGTTTTGCTAGATTTTTATGCAAAATTGCGTGAGCAAAAATCTAAAGTTGGTCATTTACATATTATCGGTGGGGATGCTGAAAATCTGCGCCCTGATCTGGAGACACATTGTAAAAGGCTTGGTTTGACGGATCATGTGACATTTCATGGTTTTGTGTCTCCTGAAGAGATGCGCAAGATTTTATCTCAATGTCGTTATAATATCTCTGCCTCTCGCTATGAGGGGTTTGGCCTTGCTATGGTTGAGGGAATGTCTGCCGGGTTAATTCCTGTCATGCATAATAATGCAGCTTTTCAGGAAATCAAAGAGCGCTCAGAGATTGGCTTCATAGGAGACTTTGATAAGCCAGATAAAACCATACAAGATTTTATATCATGGTCCACGGCCCGAACTACTGAAGACCATGCGACTGATAAAGAAAAGGCTATCAAGTTTGCACTTGAACAAAGCTATGACAAGCTTGTCGCGCGCCTTGATGCGGATTATCGCTCTGTTCTTGAGGAAGCTGGCTGTGATTTGAAGCTTCTGGAGAGTGCAGAAAGTGATAAAATTCGTCCCCTTTGTGGTATTCCAGTCAATATCGAAACCTATGAGAGCGCCATAACAAAAATCAAAGATGCGGTTTCTCAGCATGAAAAATTAAATGTCTGTTTTTTCAATACAAATCTTGCGGTGCAACTGTATAATCATCCCTTGCGGGCAAAGATTTTGCAGAATTTTCAGTTGATCTTAAATGATGGAATTGGAACAGATATTGGGTCTTTGTTTGAGACAGGAAAGACATTCCCTGAGAATTTAAACGGAACTGACTTTACGCCAGCATTGTTGCGTGCATTGCCGACCAAAACGCCGATTGCTTTATATGGTGCGTCAGATGATGTTGTTAAGCAAGCCGCTCATATTATTGAAAATCATTATGGTATGAAAACTGTCTTTAGCGAGGATGGCTATGGAAATATTGCGGATTATCGGGATGATTTAAAATCTTGCGGAGCAAAAATATTATTAGTTGCAATGGGCAATCCAAAGCAAGAAGATGTTATCACGCATTTAAATGATGAAAATATAGACATTCCTGTGATGATAGGGGTCGGAGCACTTTTTGACTTTATGACGGAGCGCTTTTCTCGTGCACCCGGATGGATACAAAGCCTGCGTCTTGAATGGCTTTATCGCCTTTCCCGTGAGCCAAAGCGACTTTTCAAACGCTATACGATTGATATTTTTAAATTTCTGCGCCTTGTGCGTCATTATGGAAACAGAATAGATTATACTTCAGATGCTGACACGTCTTCTTCCGCCAGATAAAATTGTAAATTATATTGTGCTTTTTGGGGCATTTTTCAATGCGCTTCTGGCCTTTATGAATGCTAATTTTATGAATATTGGCACTACTCATGTGATCATCTGTGAGCTTCTGACGGTGGGTGCTGCTGGTTTTGTGATTTTGCAAAGATATCGTCCCTTTATGCAGCCATGGGCTTATTTTGCAGCATTATTCTTTGTACTATTTATCTTTCTATCAATCATAAATGGTTTTCCCAATGTTAAAGCCTTTCGGGATATTTTGCTTATTTCCACATTTGGTCTGCTTGGCGCATGTTACCGTGGTAATATTATCCAGCTTATAACATTTTCTGTATATTTGGTTTTGATTTTTGCCTTTTGGGAAGGCTTTATGACGGATAGCTTCTTATCGCTCTTTAATCCCGGAAAATATTACTTCAACACACGCGGTATTGGCGAAATGGAAGATGCTCTTGGCGCTGAGGCTGTGTTATTTAAAAATGCTGGCCGTTATACTGGGCGATTTAGTCTGGGTATTTTTGATATGCACCGCTTATCTTCTCTCTTTATGGAGCAGACATCTCTTGGGACATTTAATATGTTTTTGACGATGTTCACCAGCAGTTTCTGGAAATATCTCTCAAGGCATCAAAAGATATTGTTTCCAGTTACAATTTTTCTGCTTTTAGGATTTGTTGATAGCCGTCTGGCGATTGGAATTGTTGGCATTGTGACAGCCATGCATTTTGTATATCGCTTTATACCTGCTTATATGAATTTGCTTTATATGCCGATTGCGCTGATTTTATGTGGGATTATGTTCTATGATAGTCAGATTGTGCAGATGATTGATACGCTCTCCGGGCGTATTGGTTGGACAATGCATCTTTTGGCTTCGGTGGATATGAATGCTTTATTGGGGGTAAGCTCTGGGGATACTCCGAATGTTGCTGATAGTGGCTATGGCTATATGATTTATTTTCACTCTATTATCGGCATGGTAGCATTCTGGCTGTTTTTAGCGCTTATTATTCCACAGCATCATCCTGTTGCGCGCTATTATGCACATCATATGACAATTCTTTTGACGCTAAGCTTGCTGCTGGGGGCTGGAATATTCTCTATTAAAATCACAGCTTTTATCTGGTTTACGGCAGGATATATCTTTGCTGAAATGAAAAGGCTTGAGGAACAGTCAGAACATCACTCAGCCCAACATCAGAGCACTGATATTCACTCTGCTCAAGTTGCTTAAATCAATTTAGACTATAACCGTCCCACAGATGTGCGGTACACATAAACTTATTGTTGTACGTCATGCGAAGAATATTGTAAAAAAGTTTCATTTGTGTTACATTTGAAATCAAATAAGAAAGGATTTTTCATGGCAACAGAACCTACAAATTTACGGCTCGATGCTAAAACAAAAGCAGAAGCCTATGAAATTTTTAATGCAATAGGCATTAAACCTACACAGGCATTTAACTTGTTTTTGCGTCAAGTTGCTTTGCATAAGGGGTTACCGTTCGATGTTAAAATCCCGAATTCTGAAACAATAGAAGCCATGCAGGAATTAGAAAATGGAGGCGGTACACATCACAAAACCGCCGAAGATATGTATAAGGATTTAGGTATTTAGGGCGTGTGGACATTCATAAAATACAAAACGTACGTGCTAAAATTTTTCAGTGCAAGGCAAATTTCGCGCGGAATATCGGGAATATTCCCAAGAAATTTAACGCAGCAATGGGAAATTTTAGCCGTATCCTGCGGACATGGCCAATTTTCACAATAAACTTCGACAAATTTTTTGATCGTAGCACCACTATGACCTGCAAAATTTATCTTGTTTCTTATAAAAATTGGCTTCATGCGCTTTGCGCTCTATGAATGTCCACACGCCCTAAAAGTTAAATTTACTTCGCATCCATGTGAGTTGCCGTTTTGCATAACGTCTTGATGCTTTTTTGCCTTCAGAAATTGCATCTTCAAGTGAGAGCTTTCCGAAATGAAAATCTATAAGCTCAGAGAGACCAACTATTTTCTTTGCATGTTTTATGGTGCCTGCTCCAGATTGAATGATATTTTTTGCTTCGTCAATTGCACCTTTTTTTATCATATTATCAAAACGTTCATTAATACGTTTATAAAGTAGATCGCGCTCAGGCATGATTGCATAGAGCTTTGGAGAAATATGATCTGGTAAAAATTTTCTATTATTTTCATGCCAATATGTAAGGGGATGTCCGGTTGAGCGAATAACCTCTAAAGCACGTGCGAGACGTTGTGTATCATTTGGATGGAATTTTTGAGCGCTGACGGGGTCTTCTTGTTGAAGATGACTGTAAATCTCAGATGTTGGCATGGATCTTATCTGGTTGCGGATATCAGGATCAATGGCGGGGATTTCTGCTATACCATTTATGAGTGTGTGAATATAAAGACCGGTTCCGCCAACAATCACGGCGGATAAGTTTTTTGCATGAGCATCCTGAATTTCTGCAATCACATCTTGACACCAGTCGTAGGTCGAATATTCTGAGGACAGAGGTAAAAAACCATATAATAAGTGCGGAACCTGCGACATCTCCATTTGTGAAGGCCTTGCTGTTAAAATGCGAGCATCATGATAAATTTGACATGAATCTGCATTGATAATGACTGCTTTACTTTTCTGGGCTATTTTGACTGCCAGTTCAGATTTACCTGAGGCTGTCGGCCCGTAAATAATGATAATAGGTGCAGAGAAATCAATCTCCGGAAAGAAGTCGTCAATGAAGTCGGTCATTATCTTAATAGCTGGTCATTCGCGAGCACTTGCGCCTGAAAATATGGAAAAAATACTACCTTATTTACAGCAAAAAAATATATCTGTCACTAACGCGAATATCATTGAAGATGCGGCCTCTGTACAAATTCCAGTTTCATATGAAGGCGAGCTGAAGGCATTACAAAAAGAGCTTGGAGATATTCTTTATGAAGATCAGGTTGATGTTGCTGTTCTTCCTATGGAAAATCGCCGTAAAATGTTGCTTATTGCAGATATGGATTCGACTATGATCGAGCAAGAATGCATAGATGAACTTGCGGATTTTGCAGATAAGAAAGAAGAAGTGTCTGAAATTACGTCTCGTGCGATGCGCGGGGAGATGGATTTTGAGGAATCTTTGATTGAACGTGTAAAATGCCTTAAAGGGATTGCGATCAGTGATCTCAAAAGATGTTTTAATGAGCGTATTACATTTACGCCTGGTGGCAAAGAGATGGTGCGTTTTACGCGCAGTCACGGTGGATATACTGCGCTTGTGTCAGGAGGCTTCAGCTATTTTGCGCAGCATGTTGCTAAGAAACTTGATTTTCATGTGTTTCGCGCAAATGAATTAGGGGCGCAAAATAGTATTTTGACCGGTGAGGTGCATAAGCCTATCTTGGATCGTGCTTCGAAAAAGGCTGCCTTAGAAGATTATATGTCATCTTTACGTATCCCGCGTGAATTAACGCTTGCTGTTGGTGATGGTGCGAATGATATTGATATGATACAAGCTGCGGGGTTAGGGGTTGCTTTTCATGCGAAGCCTGCCGTTGCAGATGCTGCACGTGTTGCAATTCATTTTGCTGATTTACGTGCGATTAAATATTTACAATATGAGTTATAAAAACTGGGGATACAGCTATGCTTTACGCTGAAAAATTCGAGACTATGCCAGATGAGACAAAAATTTATCATCGTGTTTATAATAGCCGTTCAAAGCGTACACCGATTATATGTTTACCGGGCATTACACAGAATTCTAAAAGTTTTCACCACTTTGCAACGCGTCGTGCGCAAGAATTTGATGATAAGGTTATTTGTATAGATATGTGTGGGCGTGGGCGTTCTGACTATTCTGAGGATGTGCATAGATATGACCTTATGCGAGAAGTCGGAGATATCTTACATGTTATGATTATGGTGGAAGATATTGACACTGCACATTTTGTAGGCACATCGCGCGGAGCTATGCAGAGCTGTATTATCGCAGGCATGCGCCCTGATAAGGTTGATTCAGTCGTTTTAAATGATTTTGGTTGTCGTATTCATATGCATGTGCTTGAGAAAATCACTTGCCTTTTCGATGAGAAAATATCTTCTTTATGTCATTTTGATGATGCTCTAAAATTGATCTATCAAATGGATAATGGAGCGACGCAAAATCTTACCCCTCAAGAAGAAGAAGATATAGTTTATTCCAAATATAAGGTTGTCGATGAAAAATATGTCTGTGACTATGACAGAGAAGGCATCGGACAGGCCTATCGCAGCAATCTTGAGGTTTTAAAATCGCTTAATCCGGATTATGCAGATTTTACTGCGCTTATGACAAATATTCAGAAGATACCGACATTGCTTTTGCAGGGTGTAAATTCAACGCTTCTGACAGATGAGATTGTAAAAGATACGCTTGCAATGTTAGAGCATTGCACACATGCCGTGATTAAAGATCGTGGCCATGTGCCGCTTTTAACGGAAAAAGACACGATTGTGGCACTTGATAAGTTTTTACCGAAGCCTGATTAAAGAACTTCTTTGATGATGACGCCGAAATTGCGTCCGACCTGCACGACTTCACCCAGGGCGATAACTTTATTATTTACAACAATTGAAACATTTTCATTCAAAGGTTTCTGAAGATCTATAACTTGTCCAACAGACACTTTCGATAGAAAATTGACGGGTAAATCTATCTTTCCGAGCTCAAAGGAAACGGGAACGCGCATATCAGCCATTGACGCGGCAACATTATCACCGGCAGGTGCTGCTTGTGCTGGTGCCTGAGGAGATTGTGGTATGTTGCCTGTTGGTGGGGCGTCACCTTGATTCATATGGAGCTCCGATATTTCTGCATAATTTTTAAGAGGAGATGTGACCTCTAATTTTTGGTTTGTGGCTTTTGTCTGAACAACGAGCCTCTCTCCGATAACAGCAAGAGGCTCATTTACAAGATGACGATCTGTCATAACAATGATAATCTCGCCTGCCTTCAGAGAGTTAATTTTACTCAGTGCAAATTGCTTTACCGCGCTTATAATGACAAGAGGAACTGTCAGCTGCAAGGATTTATTTGGTCTGGATTTGGCGAAAAGCTTATTCATCATATCCCGAACATGCTCTGATGTTCCATATATATTGACAGGATATTCCATTGCCGTCTTCATATCGAAAGCAATCCATTGCACTTTCTTATAATTTGCATCGATTTCTTGATCATATTTTTTCAAACTTATATGCAAGCCAAGTGTTTTTTCAAAGCTATCTATATATTTCGCAAGAGTAATCTCAAGGACATTCATAAGAATATCATCGCCCAATTCATTGATAGAAATAGGCTCAATCGTTGGATAAAGACATAAAGATAGAAGTGCTTTGGAGAGCTCCAGAACAACATATTCTTCATTATTAAAATAAACTGCAATCTGGATTTTATCTGCGAAAGGACGAAATTGCTCGAATATAATATCTTTATTAAAGACACAAGAAAATGAAACATGCCCCAGAGAGACCTGATGCATGACATCTTTACTTAAGAACTCCCATATAAAATCAAGCATTTTAGGGTCGATCTTGCGGAATTCGGGTCTTTTTGCGCTATAATCCTCTATTGAGAAATTATGTTCTTCTGGTTGCTCCGATTGTGTTAAAGAATGTATATTCTCTTTAATGTTTGAAGAATATGCCTCTTCTGAGGCTGGAAAATTCTCTTCCGATATATTTTCATTATCAGGCTCATCGCCCTGAATTTTATCTTCTTCTGGCTCTATGGGCTCTGGGTTTAAATCCTCTTGAATATCAGCTGGCTCTTCTTCATGTTCTATTTCAGGAGAAGCTTCTTCAACAGTTTCCTTTTTTGGAATGGTCCGGAGTGGTACGGGCTTAATAGCTTTTTTCGGAAGGAGGTCAGAAGCGGAAATATCTTGATTGGATTTGTTTTGATCTGGATCGCGTTGTCGCTTTACATCGGAAATATCCACCTTTGATGGGACGGCATCCAACGGAGAAGCCGTCGCGTCATTTGGATCGAAATCTCCTTGCTGAGATGGATCAGGCGAATTTGACATTGTGTCCACGTGTCCTAATCATATGATGGGTTGCGTTTACCTATAAAATCCACATAGCGGCTCATTTCCTCTTGATGCGCAACATCTACAAAATATTCTTCTTTTTTATCCGTTGCGACTTTTTCAAGTTTCGTTCTGGCCTGGTTGATTTTATCCCATTCTTTATAAGAATCGTTAACTTTATCTAAAAGTGGATAATATCCCTGTGTCATGACTTCAAGATCATCATATAATTTCTTCGTTTCCTGCTGGGTTTCCTCTTTTAACATCAGATATTTTTCAATCATAAGACCGCTAACGGCCTCAGTTTGCATTTGGTTTTGCATTTTTTGCAACTGAATTGAGCGCTCTTCAAGGAATTTCTGAATTTTTTGCTTATGGGCTTCGAGTTTTTGCTCATATTCAAAAAGCTCTTTTTGCATCTGTGTATTGTATTTTAAAGCGCGATCTTCGCGTCTTTTCCGTATTTTCGTGAGCTTTTCGAGTTTTTCATGATCTTCCATAAATGAAGTGACAGGCAAAAATCATGCCTTATTCTCAAATGACCAGAATATTTTACGCCCATTTATAAGAAGTAAGGAGAGCTTTTGCCCCACAAGAGCGATCGCAACAGATGCAGCACCGCCAACAGCGCCATATCTTTGCACCAGAACTGTCATAAGTATAAGCACCACAAAAGCAGTTGTTGAGGACACAAAGAAAACATTTTTTTCCAGTCCTACGGCTTGAGATAAAGTTGTGATGGGGCCGATTATGGTGCTAATAAACCATGCAGAGGAGAGAATGATTAAGACAATATGTCCATCTGCATAAAGCGGATCGTGATAAAGATATAATAAAATATGATCACCATAAAAGATGATAAGGCATAAAAGCGGCAATGAAAATGTTAACCCCCCCACACAAATCATGACATATAACTTTCTTAAAGTTGCAAAATAGTGATGATGAAAGGCTTTTGATAAGATCGGGATTGCAATAAGGGTGAGTGCGATTGTCACAAGGCTCATGATAAATGCGAGGCGATCGGCTGCGAAATATATGCCGGCTTCAGCGGCGCCCAGGGACTGCCCGATAATGAGCGTAGAAGACTGAAACATAATCGACATTGAGATCATATTGACCCAGCTATAGATCAGGCTTTTTTTAAATTCTTTTTGATCATAAAGAGGAGTATTTTCTGTGCTTCGTGTATAAGTCAGGCTGTTTAAAAAGACTTTATATTGTTTGAACACCATGACGCCTAAAATAAGACACATAGATATACACAGCCAAGAGAGAGAAAGCTCCCATTTAAATTGCAAACATAACCATACTAAAAAACAGACGACGCTTCGCCAATAAATATCGCGCGGCGCTAAAGCGCTTATATTGCGATCTTTCAGACGCAATGCTGCACAGAAAAATTCAGTCGCAGTGAGGCCAATCGCTGTCAAAACTACAAATGGCAAGGCATAAACACCTATAAAAACTGTTTCAAACTGATATAAATTATAGATGTAATAGCCAACTGCTCCACATAAGAGGATAAGAAAAGACCATGCCCATTGTCTGAGCAATTTACAAAAACACTGCCAGAGAAAATAGTCTGCGGCCTCTAAGCCATGAGATTTCTCAATTCTGGGATAAAATTGCATGATGGAAATATGCATGCCATATGTCCCCAAAAAGGTAGAGGCGGTCAAAAGTGCAAAAATGACGGCATAAATACCAAATTGCTCTATGCCCAAGAGCCGTGCAATAAGAATATTCATCAGAAGGGCAAGCACGCCATTCCCAACTTTTATACCCAATGCCAGGAGCGATTGAGAGAAAAGTTTTTGAATAGCTTTACGGTAATCCATGTGAAGTAGAAGTCTCTTTTAAGGAGGGAATCAAAGCACGAGAAAAACATATTGCGATAAGTGTGACAATAAGAAAAAGAATTGCTGGCATTTGTCCGCCAAAATCATAAATCTCATGAATGCCAAAGTTAATCATCATTGCGCAGCATGTCAGATGAACAGCAAAAAAGCGGTGACCATAAGTGGTGCGCTGTATAATATGTTTTAACATCCACGCAATAAACCCTATAAAAGCGAGGAAATATACAATCCCGAATTTCGCAATGACCTCAAGATAGTCATTATGTGCTTTATTCCATCTTTTTCTAAGTGGGACTGTGTAATCTCGATAATGGTTGAAATTTTGCTCGAACATATCAACGCCATATCCGAAAAGAGGCTTATCTTCTATCATTTTGACAGTCGTCTGCCATACGGCAACTCTTTCATCGAAAGACTCATCGATATAGTGCAGGCGACTGCTGACATTATGATGGAACGCCATATAGCCACTGCCAGCAAGAAACACAAAGAGAGATAAGAATAAAATCACTTTGCCTTTGATAATATCTTTACGGTATGTGACGCATGCTATAACGGCCATGACGGATAAGGCTACACTCAGCTGCAAGATCACGCCACGAGAGCCTGTCATCAAAATAGCAGCCAATATAATGAAAGCACCTGTTATATATAACCAGAGCTCAGAGCTTTTTTCGCTAAATAATATTTTTAAGGTTCTGGAAAAACTTTTTTCCTGAAATAATCTGTAATGGAAAGCTGTTATTCCGATAAGATAAATCAATGCTGTCAGCGACAGTGAGGCATATAGGGCGAAATGATTGCGGTTGATAAAAACAGATGTTAGCTCATCTTGATAGGATGTTTTTTCATAAAATAATACTTTATCGCCCAAAT
The DNA here is from genome assembly GCA_039025725.1 of Pseudomonadota bacterium. Taxonomy (GTDB): domain Bacteria; phylum Pseudomonadota; class Alphaproteobacteria; order JBCCNR01; family JBCCNR01; genus JBCCNR01. Next base: position 16,571 of record JBCCNR010000004.1, read on the forward strand.
GGAGAGTAACAATTCCATAGATGCTATAGATCACGCCCATAAGTGCGAACATACGCAAAAAACGATATGGAAAAGCTTTTTGCTGCGCGAGATAGAGCGCTTGCACAAATACCAAAAAACAAGAGAGATAAAAAAACCATTTTGTGAGAGGAAAAATAAGTGCCGGTGCGATAAATATAGCTGAAAGTAAAAGATAGCCCAGCAGGGATGCAGCAATTAGGATGCCGATCCTGAATGTTTTATGCTGTAACAAGAAGCGCGACTCTATCATATTTGGCAATAGGAAGAGACCATGCAAACTGACGAGTGTACCGAACAAATACATCGGAAAAGGACGGTTTCCTGCTAAAAAAAGAGGGAACAGCGCCAGAAGCAGTAAGAAGAAACGTCCACTCTTGAGTTGTTTTCTGCAATATGTCAGCATTCTTATGCACCTCTTGCTTTGTGGACAATTATATATTCTGCTCTTAAAGTCCTTTGCGTAATTCTAACGCTTTTATTGTGATGTAATCCTGTTCTCGCATGGCAATGATATCCTCTTTGAAATAAGGAAGCAACTTAAAGCTTAATCTATGTCTAAGCGCCGCTAAACGCCCAGAAACAGGATAGAGCCGATAAGAGTCAGTCAGATATTTTGCGGCATATTCATATTGCCCCATTTGCGTAAAAGCATATGCTGCAAGGTAAGACACATATCCGTCGCGCGGTGCCATGACTTTAGAAACTTCGTAAAAATCTGCGGCATCTTGTAGGCTATCCCTATATTGTTTTTTTTCCTCACGCTTACGCGCATATCTGATACCACGCTCTGAAAGATCCAGATAACGCGGCATCATATCGTAAAAAGGACTAACCTGATCTCCGCGTATATAAAAGTCAAAATGCGGCATATAATCTTCAGGCTTAAGATTTTTCTTAGACCTGATATGATGCGGAAAATCTAACATAAAGGGCAGGTCTCTGACCGCGAAAAACAACAGCACAGCTTGCACACACAGGCTGAAGGGAACAATAAATTTTAAAAAGATTTTCAGAAGCCTATCCCATCATAATTATTAAAATACATTTTTCTCCACTATAGAGACACAGATATTCTTGTTTTTAAGAATTATAGAGCACTAAGCATCATAATATTTTGCATAATTCTTCAATGCATATCCATAATAATAGCCATATTTTGACTCACGTTTTGGATCAATACGATTGAGGACAATCCCTGCAATTTTCTCTTTTGACTTATCGAGAGTTTTAATCGTAGATTTTACCACATCACGTGGTGTTGTCTCCCATGCCGTCACATAAACAATATGATCAACACAATTTGCAATCACAGCAGTATCCACAACAGGTGCAAGAGGTGGCGTATCCATGATCACAAATTGATAGCGTTGCTTTAATTCATCCAAGAGTTTTTGAAGCTTACCTGTCTTCAAAGTATCAGACGGGCTTTTAGGAATTTGATTAATCCCTATAAAGTCAATATTTTCACGGACATTTTTATGTATCAAATCACGCAAATCAACAGAACCCATAAGATATTCTCCTAGACCCTGTGCAACATCTACTCCGAAGAGTTTTGCAACAGATGGGTTTCTAAAATCACAATCCACAACGACCACATTATTTCCAGCATTCGCCGCAGAAGCCGCATAAGATGTTGCAATTTCAGTCTTCCCTTCATTGGGAACTGAAGATGTCACGAGCACGCTTTGGCCTTCACCAGTTGTGGCATGCACGCCCTCGGCTTGAACGCGAATTTTACGAATGGACTCTGCAAAAGAAGAAAGCGGTTTATGTCTTATATATTCATGCAATAAAATAGTTCCAGCTTCTTTTTGCATGATTTTCTCATCAACTTCCTGAATATTAGAAATCACTGAAATACCAAGCACCTCTTCGACCATATCAGATGTCATAAAGCCTCTGATGAGATATTCACGGATAAAGGCAATAATAC
>JBCCNR010000005.1:0-16010 GCA_039025725.1 Pseudomonadota bacterium
GATAATTCTTTTGTAAAAATATTTTATAATTTATGAAAAAAGAGGAGAGTATTATGGAATTTGAAGATATTATACGATGGTTTGAACATAAACCAAATCCTCGTTATACTGGCTTACCCAAGTCCCCAAAGATATTAAGAAGAGTATTTTTCATGGAAAATCAAAGAGAACAACTTGAAAATAATATGAAGACCGTATTTGGAGAAAAGTTACCAGACATCTGTCATGATATTTTATATTTTTTGAAAACAGAAGCTTGTCACGAAGTACGTTGGGAAATTGCGGAAAACGTAAACAGTAGTATTAAAATATATTTACGTAATCGTGCACAAATAGAATCAGCAGGTAATTTAGACAAAAAATTTGTAGAAAGGTTTTTTATCGTTCTTAAAAATGAAAAAGGAATATCTCAAAAAGTAAAATTGTCTGGAGATGTAACTCAAAAACTAGAAGCTTTTCATGTGACTTTAAAAAATAAGTTAGAAGAGCAAATATTTGAAGCAGCATGGAGTGAGGTTTACAAAAGTTGAGAATGAAAGCTTTTTGCAGTAATTAATATATGCTCATTATTGAAGACAATCCCGAAAATTCAAAAGCGGCTAGCGCTATACAAAGAGCGGTTAGATTGAAGAATAAATATAAGGGACATAGGGATAAGGTAAGAGACTGGCCAAATCCTTCTCCTGTTGTTACATCACCACCACCGCGACCCGAAAGAGATGAAGTTTTGAGTGAGGTACCAGAAGAGCTCAGAAAATATTATCATCTTGTGTCGCATGATAGTTTTATAGCACACTTAAGGCTCTCTTTTTCTATGGCCCTAAAAGAGATAGGTAGTAGACCTTATACCTATATGTATATTTCTAATATGTTGGGTGACGAAATAGCTAGAAAAAGTGAGCATTGGGTTGTAGGGGAACTCTTAAAAGAAGATATAAGATTTCAACCAAAGCCACCTCCGGAACAAGGATTCCGTTCACGCCTTATTGAAGAGCCAAGTGCAAAAGATATTCTAATTTTTGATGATGCTTCATACAGTGGAGAACAACTTTTTTCATCTTTGGCATATAGGGTGTTAAAAGATAAAAAACTAGAGGAGTGTAATCTCCATATTGTGGTTCCATTTATGAGCGATGATGCTAAGAATATGATAGGAGAGGCACAGAAAGTTAATACTTCAATAGCTCTAAAGATACATAGCTCTGCTCAAATTATGCATATTAGTGAAAGGATGCCTCCAGAATTGCAAAAATCCGCTAAAGAAACTAAGTTAGAATACTTAACAGTTTTTGCACATAAGCAAGCTGATGAGACAAGCCTTGGAGATGCAGCAAAATATGAGAATGGTTCCATTGCAGATTACAAACACCCATCAACAAGGCAAGATTTCAAAGATTATTGGGACAAGACAAGAGGTAAGTAACCTTTACCCAAACCACTAAGATTGCCCGACTGAACCATTTGCCAATAAAAAAAATATTTTTTTGGATAATGTGGTTTCATGATTGGGATCAGCAGCAACAATGGTGCATATTTAGAAGATTTTGCACATTTACAGCAATCGGTAAGGGATATTTTAACCACGCCGATTGGCTCGCGCACGCTGCGCCGGGATTATGGCTCGCGCTTGCCTTTATTGGTTGATCAGCCTTTTAGCGCATCTTTATTGCTGAATATTTATAAATCCACGGCAGAAGCTTTGCGCTTATGGGAGCCTCGTATTGCGATCAAGAAAATCTCTGCAACTTTTGAGGATGGAAAAATCACCCTCACTATGGCTGGTATTTATCTCCCTGATGGCGAGGCTGTTGAGCTGGACAGGATATCCGTGACATGACAACAGCTATCAATTTATCAGATTTATCTGCGCCGCAGTTGCTTGAAAATATCATGGCTGAGGAGATTTTTCAGGAGATGCTGGCAGATTTCAAGGCAAAAGACCCATCTTATTCTGCGATTGTTGAGAGCGATCCGGTTTATAAAATCTTACAGGTCGCAGCTTATCGGGAATATATTTTACGCGTTCGGGTGAATGATGCGGTGCGTGGTGTTTTGCTGGCTTATGCGATCGGGACAGATCTCGAGCATCTAGCAGCACAGAAGAATATTAAGCGTCAGGAGGGCGAGACGGATGCAGCTCTGCGCCTGCGTGTCCAGCTGGCGCCGGAGAGTTATTCAGTTGCAGGGCCATCTGGAGCATATGCGTTTCACAGCTTATCAGCACATGCAGATATTAAGGATGTAAAAGCGATAAGCCCATCTCCCGGCCTTGTTAAAAATGTTATTTTGGCCAAATCTGGTAATGGAACAGCCTCACAGGAGATATTAGGCGCAGTGTATGCTGCGTTGACAGACGAAAACATCCGCCCTTTGACGGATCAGGTGACGGTGGCTTCGGCTGAAATTGTGCCATATCAGATCGATGCAGAGCTGAGATTTTATGATGGGCCGGATAGTGCTGTTGTGACAGCTGAGGCTCAGGCGCAGATCGAAGCCTATGCGCAGGATCAGCACCGTATCGGACGTGATATAACGCTTTCGGCTATTTATGCGGCTTTGCACCGTCCGGGTGTTCAGAATGTGGTGATTACCTCTCCAGCCGACGATATAATTATCTCAGATGAACAGGCAGCCTATTGCACGCAAATTACGCTCAGCGATGGAGGGCTTTATGCCTGATCAGCATCTTTTGCCACATAATGCGACGCAATTTGAGAAAGACCTGTCAGAGACACTCGGACGCATCACTGATGTGCCGATAGAAATCACAAAAATTGCAGATATTGAGAATTGTCCTGAAAATTTTCTGCCATGGCTTGCATGGGCCTATTCAGTCGATTATTGGGATCCGGCTTTGCCAGCTGCGGATAAGCGCGCATTGCTGCGCGAAGCCTTTGATATACATCGCTTTAAAGGAACATTGGGTGCGCTTAAAAAAGCTCTAAATATCCTTAATATCAATTATGATGTTTTGGAATGGTTTGAGTTTAGTGGTGAGCCTTATACCTTCCGGATCAACATCTATGTGACACCGCCTGACGATACGCATGGGATCACAACAGAAATCACCAGAACCATCGCGGAGAATATCACGCGCTTTACCAATCAGGTTAAAAATGTCCGCTCCCATGCAAGCATTGCAATCGGAGTCGTGTTTGGCGCTGATATGCATCTTTTAAGCAATTTCTCCGGACAGCTGATGCTGCGTAAGACTGTTTGCACGCCAGCCTTTCGAGAGGCGGTTTCTCATATTGCATTTGCGAGCCATATGACTGGCATATCGATATTTAAAAAGCAGCTTTGTGTTGCGCCAACATATCGGCCAACATCTTCAACACTGGCAATTTTAGCCAATATCAAATCTTTACAAATCATACATTTGACCATGGAGGCACAATAATGACGGCAATTATCCCTGTCATCACAGATAGTGGCATTCAGGCTGTGTTTAATGCGTCCGGAGACGGGCTAAGTGCGGTCATCACAGAGATCGCAGTTGGTGACGGCGCTTACATACCCGATGTTGACCGCAATAGTCTTGCCAATGAAATATCACGTACGGCGGTTGCAGCTGGTAAAATTGTGGATGGTAAGACAATCAATGTTTCTGCCATTTTTGATGGACCTGATGAGTTCTGGATACGTGAAGTTGGATTTTTTCTGGAGGATGGCACTTTGCTGGCTGTTTATTCACATCCGACAAATGTTTTGGCCTTTAAAAATGCAACGACAGATTTTTTATTGTCGCTGGATTTAATTCTCTCAACTGTGCCAGATGGCAGTGTGACGATCTCAGAAGCAGTGCAGGATATGAATCTACATCTGGCAACTGAACTTGTTCAGATGGCAAATGCCAGCATTGGAAATATGATACGCCATGTTCAGGCGCATGATCAGTTTATAAGCCATAGTAAAGCACAATCTGTGCAGGAGGCACGTGAAGCTGCGATATTTTCAGATATTGAAACGAGGCTGCAGCATAATCATCGCGTGGCACATTTCTCAGACATATTGCGTCAAGACGACTAGATATCAAAAGACGCTTTTCTGATTGGCGTGAATATAGAGGGGCTGACTTTTGGCGATCCACTGCCGGGGCAAGTTGGTGTTGATTATTTCCGTGAGAGTGAGTCAACGCTCAATTATTATTTTAAATATGGGATAAATTATTTCCGTATTCCATTCCGGTGGGAAAGAATACAGCCTATCCTATTTGGCCCACTGGATATGACATATGTGTCATACATTATGGAGCTTGTTGAGCCTATTCTGGCCAAGGGTGGACGATGTATTTTGGATATGCATAATTATGCAGTTTATTATTTAAATGGTATTGGATATCAAATCGGGACGCGTGCAGTGCCATTTGAAGCCTATTTTGATGCATGGCTAAAAATATCAGAGATTTTCGGGAATGTTGAGGGCGTAGATTATTGCCTGATGAATGAGCCTATCACGAATACAGGTAGCCCAACGCTTCAAGCAGATTTTTGGGCGAATGGAATGCAGGAAATGGTCAATCGCCTCAGAGACGCGCATTATGGCAATTTGCTGCAAGTGTCAGGTGTGTCATTCAGCAGTGCATTTACCTTTATCAATCGTGGCAATGCCAAAGCCTATGAAAACTTCAAAGACCCAGCGCAAAACAGCATTTTAGAGGTGCATGCCTATGATAACGTCAATACATCTGGCGGTGGCGATCTTACGGTGACGAATGCGCGTGAGGGGATTTATAATCTATATCATTTCACGCAATGGGCACGTGAAAATAACTTCAAAGTCCTGCTCGGAGAAACTGGTATAGATCAGGATGGAGAGATGTCCCAGCAATCGACTTTCCGGAAGCTGGATTTCATGCATGCCAACAGAGATGTCTGGTTTGGTGTGACCTTCTGGGGTGGCGGTGGCAAGTGGCCGGGCTCTTATGGCTATGGGCTTTTGCCGAAATCAGGCAAGCCGAATTATCCGGATATTCCACCCAATATGCAGAGAATTGTTAGTTTTATGAATCGCGATCAGGTGCCGCGGCTTTTGCGGTATCATTTTGATTTTGAGGAGAAAGATTATTTTGGGCATAATAATCCTGCAGACTTCTTTGTGCATAGTCGCAATTCGCAGGCTTTATCACGCACGAAAAACGGATTATTCACGCTCTTTGCAGCCAATCAGCTGCGCATCACAGATGCAGGGCTGGATATTGAAAAACAAACAACCGAATTGTTAGATCCTGTGCATTTTGATCTCAGCCCGGGTGTTGCTCTGGAAAATATCACCCTGTCAAAAGGGTTTGATGCACCGGATGGGACAAAAAATGCATTCCGCATTACTGATAATGCCACTGATGATAATCATGATCTTATCTTTAATTATGATTTTGAGTTAGATGAGCGCTATATATTCTCAGTTTTTGCCAAGCAAATTGATTTTCCTATGGTGTCTGCCTTTATCACTTCGCCCGGGGTGATTGATATTCGCAGATTTGAAAATCCACTCTTTTCACCGGATTCTGCCATGTTCGGGACAGGTTTTGATTATTTGCGCCTTAATCCGAAAATGCCTGTTGCCTCCAATCAGTTTTTTGAGAATTTGGGCGTTGGTTTTGCACTTGATGATTCACTGGGGCAGGATTTCAGGAATGATCCATATGTGGGGATAGGCAGTCAGATCCAGTTATGGCACCCATCTCTGACACAGGATGAATATGTGACCTCTCCTGTGCCGAGCTATGGGCAAGGTGCAGGATCAGTCAGAGCAGCAGATGATATCGCCTTTCCCCCCAATATTATCACTATGATGGAAGGTGATTTCACGATGTTCTTTGAAATCTGTGATTTACCAATGGAAGCAGTGGATATCCCGATCTTGAATATTGATGGCACAGACGTGCTTTATCGTGCCTCTGATGGACGCATTGAGACAATAGCTGATATTATCGGTGCAGCCTTACAAACAGAGTTACCAGAGCGCGGTGTTACGGAAAGTCTTTTGGGACTGCGCATAGGGATTTCAGTTAATCGCACCACTCCGGAGGTACGCCTGAAGGTCGAGGGACTGCCGGCTATAGCAACGACATCAGGCACTTTTGTATCAACACTCACAACAGCAAAATTTGGTATTGGAAAGATGACCGTCAAAAAATGGGGGTTTGTCGATACAGCTCTCAGCGCTGAACAGTTAGACCAGCTGGTTGAAGATCATTAATAAAAGGGAGTTTATATGAGTTTAGAAACACAAGTCGCAACCTTAATCACAAACACTGAGACTTTGACCTCGAATGTCACTGAGGTTATGAATAAAATTACTGGCCCCCATGCCATTATGGGGTTTCATCAGGGTATTTTCTGCACATCTGCCGGTACAGGCAACAATTATGAGCTGACGTCACAAATTGACGTTACAGAGTTGACGGTGGGTGATATTTTTCGCTTTATTTCTGATAAAGAAAATGGCGTTGGCGATGTTCTGATCAAGCTGGATGATTTGACCTCGATCGCTCTCAACACCAATGCAGGCAAGGTTTTCTCAGGGATGATCCGTTCCGGAAATGTCTATGACATTGTCTATAATGGGACAGAGTTTATCTTGATTAATCCCAGTGATATGCGCCCTCAGACGCTATATCCCAAGCTTTACGGAGCTGACGTTGAAGGCACGCCAAATTATGTTTACGCAACAGGCGAATATAAATGCGTCGGCGATCTTCTCTATTTTTCATTTGGCATGGAATGGGACAGTCTGGGCAGTGCTGCCGGGGCAATGCGTGTGGGCTTATATACCGATATTGCGAGAACGATCCCTCTGGAATTTACGCCATCCGAGTATCAATATCTGACCGGAACGCCTTACTATGAGGGGCTATCCCTCGCAGCTGGTCAGGTTCTGGGCATGATTATCAATGATACCAGCGATGATATTATGGTCACTGTTGCAGACCAGACAGGTGTGACTTACCCGGATGAGACGGCGCTTACCGATGCCGGCAAATTACATTTCAACGGAATTTTCTACAAATAGACAAGGGAGAGTAGAATGTCAGAACAATTTTTAGATGGTGTTGAGGTTATCAATATTGATAATGGCTCTCGCCCTGTCCAAACAATCCGATCATTTGTTCTTGGATTAATCGGGACGGCCCCAAATGCAGATGTAACACAATTTCCATCAAACACGCCTGTTTTAGTCTTCTCACGTACAGAAGCAGCCGGTTTAGGCGCAGATGGAACATTGCTGGATACAATTGAAAGAAAATTTGATGAGTACGACACTGCCGTTATTATTGTACGCGTTGATGAAGGAGCGGACGATGCTGAGACACTGACCAATGTGATTGGAGGTGTGGAGTCTGATGGCAGCAGGACAGGGTTACAGGCTTTTCTGGATGCGAAATCTGTCTTAGGATATCAGCCACGGATTTTGGTTGCGCCAGAATTTTCTCATCAGGCAGCCTGTATGACGGAGCTTGCAGCGCTTGCCACGCGTTTGCGCGCTGTGGCCATTATCGATGGACCAAATACAACTGATGCAGATGCAATCGCACAGGCAGGCACATCCGGCAGTCAGCGTCTTTTCATGGTCGATCCATGGGTAAAAGTCTTTAAAAACAGCGCCGAAACGATAGAGCCAGCTTCAGCACGCGTTGCAGGTATGTTGGCATGGTCAGACCATAATCGCGGTTTTTGGTGGTCACCATCCAATCTTGAGATGTTTGGGATTATTGGGACGGCACGCCCTGTCGATTTCTCCCTAGGGGATGTAAATGCCCGGGCCAATTTGTTGAATGAGAAAAACATTACGACGATCATTCAGGAGAGCGGTTATCGTTTATGGGGCAATCGCACTTTATCCTCAGATCCGAAATGGTCATTTATCAATGTCATGCGCACAGCTGATATGATCAATGACAGTATTTTGCGATCACATCTCTGGGCTGTTGATCGGAATATCACAAAAACCTATTTGCAAGATTTGAAGGAGAGCGTGAATAACTATCTGCGCCAATTAACCTCTATCGGTGCGATCTTAGGTGGCTCATGCTGGCTTGATCCAGAACTAAACACGCCTGATCAGATTGCAGCAGGCAGAGTTTATGTGAATTTCGACTTTACGCCGCCAGCTCCAGCTGAGCGTATTACGTTCCGCTCAGAGGTTGTTAATGATTACATTCAGGAAATCATCGCATGAGCATTGATCATTTTAATCGCACAGTCGCCAATGATGAAATTTTGCGGCTTTATCCCTCAACAGCGTTGAATTTTAATATTTCTGGAGGCTCTGCACTTTTACAGAGGCGCCTGCTGGAGACTGAAACATTTGAGGATGTCGGCACATTCGAAGCCGGTGCATATACCGATATTGTCAGCTGTCACGCTGAGTTTCGTTTCCTGTTCAGCAATGGTATTAAAGTCTCCATCTCTGGAATTTAGAGCTTATCCCCTCCAACTGCCCTTTCTGTTTTTGCAGAAAGGGCCCTTGTGAACCATTTGCCAATAAAAATAATATTTTTTTCTGTTAGCCTTTCGGCATGATGATGACAGATATTACAGCTGGTATTTCCTACGAAAAAACATATTCCGGTATGGAGTTTGAGGATATTTCTGATGCAACGCTGCATTTGCGTGGTGCGGCTGTGTATAATGTCTCTCTTGTTCAGGGCGATGAGGGCTGGCAGCTCTCAATTCCATCATCACTGTCAGAAAATTGGGAAGCTGGTAAATATTTCTATATTCTGGTTGTCACGCGTGATGGCGATGTGTTTGAGGCACAATCAGGACATATTTTCATTAAGCAAAATCCCATTACGCTGGGCGCTGGCGCTGATTTTCGGACGCATGATGAGATTGCACTGGAGAATATCAATGCTGTCTTGGCAGGGACAGCCACTTTTGCGCAGAAAGAATATCGCATTGGCAATCGCAGATTAGAGCGTTTCGAGCCCTCTGAGCTTTTAGATGTCAAAATGCGCCTTGAGAGGCGCGTACTTGCAAAGCGGAATTATGACCGCCGTATGGCTTCTGGAAAGTCTCATAAAATCATTCACAATATTCCTATCAGGCTGGACGTGTAGATGTTTTCATTTTTTAGGGCACGGCAAAAAAATACATCACGTGATGGCAAAATGCCATCTACCAACAAGGGGAAAACAAGCGTACGTGGCTTGTTTTCCTCGATGGCTTTATGGAATTATGCGGATAAATCCAGCGATATACCAGCTTTTGATATAAGCGGCATGAGCTTAACCGCTGCCTATGCGCGCAGGACGGCCAATCAGGCGCGTTATCTGGCAGTGAATAATCCTGTCGCAAAAAGCTATTTGCGCACGCTACACTTGAATGTTGTGGGTCATAAAGGCATTCAGATGCAGATGCGTATTAAAACGCGCTCCGGACAGTCTGATCGCAATAAGAATAATGCTGTTGAGAAAGCTTATAAGAAATGGTGTCGCAAGGGCAGTCCGGATGTAACCGGCACATATTCCATGCGAGATTTGCAAAAGCAGGTTGCTGTTTGTTTAAAGCGTGATGGTGAGTTTTTTGCCAGGCATATTTACAAAAATGGTCAATATTTTTTACAGCATATTGACAGCAGGTTATGTGCCACGGATTACAGTGAAACACATAAAGATTATGATATCATTCAAGGGGTGAAGGTCAATAAATGGGGCAAGCCATTATCTTATTTCATTTATAATAAGACCCATGATCATCACTATAGTGCTTATAGTGAAAAGACCGAGATTCCAGCAGACGAGATATTGCATCTTTACGATATTGCTCTTCCACATCAGGTGCGTGGATTATCAGATTTTGCGCCAGTGATTTTTGCTCTTCATAATTTGAAGGATATGAATGATAGCACATTGCGTAAAGCGCGTGCTGCCTCAAAAGTTTTCAACTTCCTGAAATGGGGACGTGATGTTGACCCGGAGAATATTCCGGATGAGGATAAGGTCTCTGAGGTTGAGTTGAATGATGTCACTTATCAGGCCTTACCGCCCGGCATGGAACGCGACCAGGCAGAATTTCAATTCCCCAGCAATGAATATCCCTCCTTCCTGAAATCCTGTCTCAGGCAAGTCGCCTCGGCGCTTGGTGTATCTTACAACAGCCTTAATTCAGATGCAGAGAGCATTAATTTCTCATCTATTCGTGACTTTACCTTAAAGGAGCGCGAAGTGTGGAAAGATATACAGGAAACCATCATTGAAGGATTTTGCATTCCTGTTTTTGAGAGATGGGTTGAGAATGCTTTGATGAATGGCCAGATAGAAGGCTGCACTTTGCGTGATCTGGAAAATTGCAAGCATGCAGAATTTATTGGCCGGCGCTGGGACTGGGTGGATCCGCTCAAAGATGTCAAGGCAGCAGATCAGCAGGTGAGAGCCTTTATGAAGTCTCGCTCAGGCGTTATTCGCGATATGGGCGGCGATCCGGACGCTGTTTTCTCTGAATGTGCAGAGGACATACAGCGCATGCAAGATGCCGGGATTTCAGATGAGCTTATCACTTATATCCTGTTTGGTGTTTCACCAGCTGACGATAAAGGGGCTGACATCGCTGAAATCGCTGACAATTATCCTGTTTGGTGTTTCACCAGCTGACGATAAAGGGGCTGACATCGCTGAAATCGCTGACAATGACAATAACGATAAAGAGTAGAAGGACTGACCATGCCACAAAACACTGATCAGAGCAAAGAAAGGCTTGCAGATTATAAGGGCGGAACACGCTACCGCAGCTATGTCATTGATAATATACGCGAACGTGATGACGGTGGAGCAGATAACAGAACATTTGATATCTCCTTTTCTAGTGATACGCCATATTACATATGGGGTGAATATGAGACCCTTGGTCATAAGGATGGTGAATGTAACCTTGAGCGCCTGAGTGACAAGGCAGCGCTTTTGCTAGACCATAATCGGTGGAATCAGATTGGCGTTGTCGAAAAGGCTTGGATTGAGGATGGCAAAGGACGTGCTGTTGTACGCTTTTCAAAAAATCCGGGCGCAGAAGAAATCTATCAGGACGTTTTAGACGGTATCCGCACAAAAGTTTCGGTCGGCTACTCCATTCAGGAATATGAGCTTATCAAAGAAAAAGACGGCATACCAGAATATCGCGTGACCAAATGGACGCCTCATGAAATTTCAATCGTTTCTGTACCAGCTGATACCAGCGTCGGGACAGATCGTTCATATCTTAGTGACAATGACAAGGCAAAAACAGAGGAGACTTCTATGCCCCAAAAACATTCACCAGATCCCACCGCAGTAAAATCCGCAACAGAGCCTGTGCCTGCAGCACCTTCTGAGGTTATTGTAAATGATACCTCAGAAGTGCGTGAAATTTTTAAAATTGCAGGCGAAATGAAAGCGCTTGATATCGCCAATGAGTATGTTCAGCGGACAGGCGAAGCGGCGAATATCCTGGATTTTCAGACGGAGCTCTTAAATCAAAGATTTAAAGACAGCAAGCCTATTGAAACAAATTTAATCTCAGAGGATATCGGCCTGACCAATAAAGAACGCAAGCGCTTTTCGCTGATGAATTGTATCCGGGCACTCAAAAATCCGGGCAGCGCCACGGTGCAGCAAGCAGCAGCTTTTGAGCGTGAGGTCTCAGAAGCTGCACAGCAGCGCGCAGGATATGAAACTGAAGGCTTTTTCATTCCGGATGATATTATCGGTGAGCGGACCTTAACGGCTGCTGGTGAGGGCGCAAAAGTCATTGATGACGTATTGATGATGGGTAATATGATTGGGCTTTTGCGCAATAATTCTGCAATTTTACCTTACTGTACTTTTCTGAATGGCTTGGTCGGAAATGTTACCATTCCAAAGGAAGGGTCTGATCCTAATGTGTCATGGGTCTCTGAGGGGCAAACATTAGGCGAGTCCGATGTAGATTTTGGCAATTTGAAGCTTTCCCCGAAAAAGGTTGGGTCTCTTGTTCCTGTCAGCTCTGATCTCTTGCGCCAAACATCATTAGATATAGAAGCGCTCATTGCTGAAAAAATCATCATAGCAATTGCTTTGGGTATCGATAGAGCTGCCATTTATGGCGATGGCATCACAGAGCCTTTGGGTATCATTGGGCAGACAGGTTTAGCCGTGGTTGATTTTGATGCGGATTATCCGACCCATCAAGAAATTTTGAGCATGAAGGGCAAAGTTGCTTCAGCCAATGCACAAGCAAGTGCTTTAAGATTTCTAACCAACTCAGATATGCTTTCCGTTCTTGAAGGTACCCAGAAATTTAATGGCACTGATGGAAGTACAGTTTATAATCCGGATGCTGGCACGATTGCCGCACGTACCGCTACTGAGAGCAACCAATTTGACAATGGTGATTTGCTATATGCAAACCTTCGAAAATTCATTTTCGCGCGCTGGGGTGGTATTGATCTTATGGTTGATCCATATACTGGACGCTCAGTGGATCGCATTAAGATCAGTGCCTATGATCGCGCTGATTTCGGCGTTGAGAATATTGAGGCTTTTTGTTTAGGCCGTAAAGTCACTTAACTCCTTCCTCAAAGCTTGCTCTCTTCAGTTATGAAGAGAGCTTTTTTCATCATAAATTCATTAAATTTAAGCGAGATTAAACATGTCAAAAAAACAAAGCTATAAAGTCAAAAGTCCATTTGTCTATGCAAATGAGATACAAACCGTCAAAAAAACAGTTCAACTGACCGACAAAGAAGCTGCTATGTTCGCAAAACGTAGATTTATAGAGCATCCCTCTGCCTCTGCTGCTACAGCAAAAACCAGCAGTAAAAATACGGGAACTGGCAATCAGAATACCGGAAGTAGCAATTAAATATGCCGGCACCTGACTGGGAGGATCTCACTGCTTTTTTTAACGCAGATGAGTTTGCGATAGATATCATCGTTAAACTCCCGGATGGTGATGTAACTTTAAAAGGCATTTTTGATGATGCCTTCTTTCTGGCAGAGATTGGCGAAGCGGATTTGTCAGACACCCAGCCACGCATAACGCTGCCAACCAAAGATGCTGAGATTATCAGCCGGAAAGATCAGATTGTCGTGCATAATACAGAGTATTTTGTCTTGGAAAATAAGCCAGATGGTACAGGGATCAGCATTGTAACATTAGGAACGCATTATGATCTTTGACCTAGACATTAAAGCGCAATCCGTCCAGAAGTTGCTAAAGGATTTTCCTCTCGATGAGACCAAAATCAGTGCGGCGCATAATGCTGCTTTGCGTAAGACAGGCACTTACTTAAATCGCATTTCTGTCAAGGAATTATCGACTGAACTCCAGCTGGCGATCAGCATCCTAAAATCACGTATTAAGCGCTATCGTCTCTCATCAGTTGGCAAGACGCAGAAGCTTAAAATCTTCTTTGGTCTTAATGCAATTCCTATGGCGCAGCTTGATCCAGAAGCTGTAACAGGTGGCGTCAAAGCTGGGCCGGCATTTGCCCAAAAAGCCTTTATTGCGCGTATTCAGCGTAAGGCTAAGCCGGGCGTTTATAAGCGTAAGGGCAAAAGGCGCTTTCCTGTACAAACGCAATATTATCATATTCACGTCCCATCACTTGAAAAGATTGAGGAGATATCTGCAGTCTCAGCCTTGCAAGGGTGGCATGGTGTTTATATCCGCGAATTTGAAAGGAATTTAATATGGCGATCCCGTCAATAACGCTCGAAGCTTATCATGATGCGATTGAGGCATATTTAAAGCCGCTCTTTCCCGACATACAATATTGGGGACGCTATGAGCGCGCCGAAAATCTCCCCATGCCTGCTATTTTTATTCAGGTGACAGATTTTGAAAATATTGGCCAAGACAGAGATGATGGCCGTCTTGAAATGATGATGAATATTAATATTCATGTGATGCATCATTTTAAAGACGCGGATGCGCGCATGCAGGTGAGACTTCTCGCCGTTTCAATCGCTGAAAAATGCCATAGGCAACAATTTAGCCTGCCTCTCTCTCCTGCAGAGGTTCAGGACATCACCCATGACCCATTTGATAAAAACCACGAAACATATGAAAAGATGCTTATTGAGATGTCACAATCCGGGATTTTTGGCAGTTATGATGAGGCTGATGACTTCATTGCCAATCAAGTCTTTGCTGGTATCACTCCGAAAATCGGCGCAGATCATGAAGAAGATTATCTTGAGGTGACAGATGGATGAGGGGTTTCATCTCGCGGAGCTGTCTCGTAAGCTTTCAAATATGATCCGCATCGGCAATATTCATGCCGTAGATGCAGCTCAGGCCCGAGCAAAAGTTGCTTTGCAGGGCGATGAGATCATTACAAAATACCTGCCTTGGATATCCGGACGCGCAGGGCAAACAGCCACATACTCTGCCCCTGAAGTTGGTGAGCAATGTGTTCTTTTCTCTCCGGATGGCGAAACTGCCAATGGTATTATTTTATACGGCTTATTTTCAGATTTATTGCCGGCTCCAGCTGAGAGCTCAGCTATTCACCGCATAATATTTAAGGACGGCGCCAGCATATCATACAATCATGAGACCGGTGATTTAGATATTGACGTGAAAGGCAATGTTCATGTGGCAGCTGCAGCATCTGTTCATATCACTGCCCCGGAAGATATGAGTATATCAGGTAATGTTAATATCGAAGGAGATGTCGCTGTTACAGGCAAAGTGACATCAACCGGAGACATGATCGCAGGAGGTCTCTCCCTGCAGCAGCACATCCATACCGGAGATGACGGTGGTGATACAAGCGCAGGACGGTGAGGGTTTTGTTTGATTATTGCAATGAAAGGAAAAAGTATGAGAGTATCGGTTTGTACTCGCAACGTTCCATTTATTTCGAATATTGCTAATGCGCAGGGGGGGCTAAGGTTTCCTTCTGATACAATTTTAAGCCTTTTTTGTCTTGTCTAAAAAAGATATTTGTAATATTTCAGCCAACATGAGTAACTTTTATAATATTATAAAATTTCAATTTGTAGCCTTCAAATATTAAGGTTAAAGGAAATTAAATGGCTTTAGATATTCGTGGCAGTTTAAAAAATACTAAATTAAATAGGTCGCAATATATTGTTTTTGATGAGCTCTTATCAAACTCTATTGATTCGTATCTTATTCGGCAGTCAACATCAAATGATGACATTGAGCCGTTGAAAGTTGAGTTCAAGATTTCAATTATTAGAAATATTGATTTATTGGGTGAAACTACATCAAATGATTATGGAGAGTTTTCATATAAAGATAGGTAGGAATTTTTGAGAGAATTCTTTGACATTTTCAGCATTTCTAAAAAATGCGCATAGTTTAAGAGATATATCCACCATCTCTTTGGATTTGGAAACGACTTTTGTTTTTCGCGTCATTCTTGCTAAATGATGTCTCACATCTGAGTTGTCTTGCTCGATTGGAAAGGTCAGGTCTTTCCCTGTAAAAAGTTGATCTTCCGGGATAATTTGGTGATATGCCTCATAGTCATCTGTCGCAAAAACACGCCCCTTGAGACCTATTTTATCGATCAGCTTTCGGCAAGTTTCTTTACTACGATCACCCAACACCCATCCAAGGGTTCGGCGAGTGACACCACATATTGCCCGCCAGATCCATAATTTTTCAGTTTTTTTTGGATAAAATGCCACATCTCATCCAGTATCACCACTTGCGTTTCAGCATCTATCTCAGGTTCCGGGATATCAATCGCTGCTTCTTTTATCGCGCTTGAAACCGTCGTAGCACTTACTTTAAATATACGCGCAATCCCATTAAAACTCATTCCACCAACCGCATATAATAATGTCCAGAGAGAACGCATCGTCGATGGCTTCTTGCGAAAATTGCGACCATCTCCTGATATAAAATTACAACCACATTCCGCATTCTTACATTTATAACGCTGATGCCCGCGTACTTTGCCATTCTTTACATATTTCTCACTGCCGCATCTCTTGCATACTAAATCTGACATAACGAATCCCTTTTTTGCTTCATTATGCGACATCTAACTTCATGTTGTCTATCTTTATATGAAAA
>JBCCNR010000006.1:0-15479 GCA_039025725.1 Pseudomonadota bacterium
CAGGCTGTGAACGCTGGATTAGCACGAAATATTCATATACTGGATACATCATTGCTTGCTTTTAAATGGTTGCGTCCAATGAAGTATGTCCCGGGAGCCAAAGACTCCGATGGTAAAAAGCACAATATCATCGGTGAAGGCACATTATGCGTCAAAAATGAGGCCGGTCTTGGTGTCATTGCTGATGTGTTTGGCCTTACAGCTTCGACTTAAATCTTCCCCTTGCCTTGCGATATGGGGCAACTCATATCGCTTTTTTCCAATCCATATAAGAGTTTTAAAATGCCTACAAAAAATGCTTCAGCGCCTTCAGAGACAACCAAGCGCATGCCACATGAAGACGACATTGTTAAAATCAAGATTAAAGTCAATGTGTGGGATCACAATAGCAATAAATTGCTCAAAGATACGATTGTTACTTTGCAGCGTAAGCAGGCGGATCAGCTTCTTGCAGAGGGAAAAGCTGTGCGCATCGACCCAATTCCAGCCGAAGAGTAGCAGTATGGTCATCAAGGATGGAAATTGGGAACTGATTGAATATGTTCCGGAGCTTAAAAGATCGCTATGGCGTTATTTTGACGGTGAAAGAACGCATTACAGAACAACTTATGAAACCGATGACATCATTGAAGCAAACAAGCAAGAGCAAAATCTAACCGCAGGCCAGAGATGGGGAGAATGGCGCATAGTTGCTTCAATACCAGCTGGCCTGTTTTTTGAGCACCTCGGCGAAGCCGTTAAAAACCGTGATGAGCGATATGTTAGCAAATATTTGAATGATGCTGACAATAGAGATTTTAGGACCTTTTTAGGGACAGTTTAGTGGATTTTACATCTATTTTAGAGGAAGCATCAGCACGATCAGGCGTTTCTGAGATTGCAACGCGCTTTGATACAATTTTGACGCTGGCTGAAAGATATCTCAATCGGGCCTTAAAGGGTGCTTCACGATCAACCACAACCATATCCGTAACAACAGATGCAAATGGCGATTATAATCTGCCCTCTGATTATAATGGCTTAAAATCTGTCTTTAAAAACAAACAGAAGCTACATAATGCAACTGAGCAATATGTGAGAGGGTTTGAAGGCAAAAATGGATTTTATATTCAGGGCACGACATTAAAATCACAGCTCCCTAATACGGATTTATCAATTTCATATTATGCTAATCTGCCGACTTTAAAGACCAATACGACAAATTGGTTATCTGACGAAGACTCGGAGATTTATATTTATGCTGTAATGTGGCAGGGCATTACATTTGCCAGCATGAAAGCCAAAGATCGCGCACAAATCGACATATTATCCACTAAAATCGGCCCTGCAAAAGCGTATCTTGATGAGCTTATCAGCCAGTATAAAGAAAATGATCGCCTCAATAGAATATCCGGCATACGTGTTAATATCGGAGCAATCCAATGAGTGCTATTGATGTTCTAAATTCTGTTTTAAATGAGATTGGCATCACCAAATCTGCCCCTGAGCTATCGACAACATCTGATTTAGACGTGATTGAGATCAGAAATTTTATGAATTTGGCCGGGCAAGAAATAGCCCGACGTGCAGATTTTGCAGAATTATATGTTGATGTCGGCACAGGTGGAAATATTTCATCATATGATCTGCCGCAATCTTTCTCTCGGTTGCCATCGATGGGAGGGACTGTAAAGCTCAACAAGCAAGGAGTTTTTACACCTGTTATCCCTGTTGTAGAAGACGCATCATGGCAGCTTGTCGCAGCACGTGCATCAAGTCACCTTTATCATTATCATTTATTGAATAAAAAAATCTTATTCTCCCCTGTTTTGGACAGTGACGGCGCTCTTGTCAGATATATTTCCAAATATTGGGTCAATGATCCAGCATCCGGAGCAGATGTTATTGGTGATAATGGTGATATTTTACTGGTGCCCGAAAACCTTGTGCAAAAAGGCACTGTCTGGCGGTGGCGCAGACGAAAAGGCATGTCATTTGAGGATCATCTGGCAGAGTTTGAGGCCGATATTGAAACGGAACTCGCATCGAATAGGGGAGGCCTATGATGGCAAGATTATCCCCGGGGCGCAAGCAAAGTGAAAACAGGAATTTTACGACACTACCACGACCTGCGACAGAGCAATTTAAGACATATCCTGCGCCAGTCAGAGGATGGGTCACAAATCAAAATTTGCTTATGCAAGATAAGATGAGCGCTGTTATTTTGGATAATTTCTTTCCGACTGAGACAGGCGTCTCGCCACGTGGTGGCATTGCAAAATTCGTTGACATACCTGCAAAATGTGAGTTTCTGTTTGATTATAATCTCGATAACATCATACAATATTTTGCTGCAACAAGCACGGCTATATATAAATTCACAGATAGTGACAGCGGCAATAGCATCACAACAGCAGCAGTATCTGGTCAGACATCATCCGATTACTCATTTGTAAATATGGTCAATTCAGGCGGAAATTATCTGAAGCTGGTCAATGGTGCTGATAGCGAACAAATCTATAATGGCACCAGCTGGTCTGTGCCGTCTATTACAGGCGTAAACACAAATTTATTATCTCATATCTGGCTCTATGGTAAGCGCGCCTTCTACATCCAAAAAAACAGCATGTCAGCTTGGTATCTTGGCATTGATGCGATACAGGGCGCAGCAACTGAATTGCCCCTTGCAGGTATTTTTAAACATGGTGGCTCTTTGTTGTTTGGGACAACATTTTCAACGGATAGCGGTGAGGGCCTTGATGATCTTTGTGTTTTTGTCACCACAAATGGCGAAGCTGCAATTTACAGCGGCAACCCAGCGGATACCACATGGGCACTACAAGGTGTGTACTATGTTGGTTATCCTATTGGTAAAAATGCCTTTTTCCATGTTGGCGGCGATCCTGTTATCGCGACCAAGGAAGGGCTAATCCCTTTATCCTCAGCCATCCAAAAGAACAGATCACAGGCCAAACTGGATAGTCTGAGCTTCGATATTGAGCCCACCTATAATTTTGAAGTTTTAAACTCAGGTGCCTTTTCAAGGTGGATGGTCAGCAAATGGGGCACCGCTGATAAGCTATTTGTTGCGCCACCACTTAATTCAAACCTCGGTAAGGGCTTTGTATTTGTCAAAAACCTTAAAACCAATGCATGGTGCAGATATACAGGGTGGGACGTGCAAACCATGGCCGTTATGAATGATCTCTTATGGATAGGCGATGGCGGTGGGAATGTTTTTAAAGCCGATATTGGTGGGCTTGATGATGGGGCAGATTTTGAATGTCGCCTTGCCTATGCGTTTGACAATTTAGGAACCACCGGGAGATTTAAAGAAACCACACGCCTTAAAGAAACATGGCGCTATTCTACAAATTTTGAAAGTAAGCGTTCCGTTGCGACAGATTATCAGAATAATTTTCAGGATGCGCCCAATGTAGCTGCGATAAATGCAGAGGGACAAGGCGCATGGGATACTTCACCATGGGACACCACACAATGGGGGACTGATGGGCAAGCCAGCTATAAAGTCAAAGAAGATTGGGGCACGGTCAATGCCTCTGGGGAGAATTTTTCTATACAGCTTCAAGTCACGTCCGGAAGCTCCGCCAAATTAGATATAGAGCTTGTTTCCGTTGATCTTGGCTATCGTGTAGGGGAGAACCTCGCATGACAAATGAGCTTATATTTTTAAAAGACCAGCAACAGTTTATCATCGACTTTACCAGCTGCGGGATATGGGGATTGCATTCAAAAAACACATTCGAAGATAATGCTGTGGCTATGGCCGTTGTAAATGACAGAAAAGGCATCATAGCTGGTGTGATTTTTCATAATTATAACCCCGATGCCGGGACAATAGAATTTTCATGCTATGCAGCTGAGAAAAAATGGCTATCGCGTAAAATTTTAAATCAGATATTGCACTATCCCTTTGATGAATTGGGATTAAGAATCGTTTTTGCAAATTTTTCTGAAAAACAAAAACACATAAAACATATGGCTGAAAGGCTTGGCGCAACAACGCATATCTTACCTGACCTATGGGGGGTAGATGAAGCGAAAATCGTTGCTATACTGAAAGCAGAAGATTGGAAAAAGTCGGAGATTTACGTAAAATGAGTACACCTAAAGCACCAGCCCCGGCAGACCCAAAAGAGACAGCTTCGGCGCAAACTTCATCTAATGTGATGACGGCGATTGCCAATCAGCGCTTGAATAATATGAATCAGATCACGCCAGAGGGAACGCTTCGATATGAGCAGACTGATACATATCAAATTACCGACCCGCTGAATAATGTAACCTATGATTTGCCGCTTATGACGGCGATACAGGAATTATCCCCTGATCAAGAGGCCATACAGGCACAAAATCGCAGGTCAGACCTTAATCTTGCGACATTTGCCGCCGATCAGTCCGAAAAAGCTAATGAGCTACTCAGTAACCCATTTGATGTCTCTGGCCTACAGGCTGGCGGTAACCCTGAATCTATTGGCAATGTCAATCTTGCTAAGGTTGGAAATAATATGCCCCAGCTGAACGGCACGATAGATAATGCGGGTCAGATACAGAGAAATCTCGCTGATCCGGGCGGTATAACGCGCAGCTATGGCACAGACTTTACAGCAGACAGGCAGCGTGTCGAAGATGCGCTTATGCAAAGAATGAATCCTCTTCTTGATCGGCGCCGTGATCAGCTTGAGGCATCGCTTGCGAATAAAGGCATTCAAATGGGGTCTGAGGCCTATCAAAATGCAATGGATGATTTGAACCGCGGAGAGAATGATGCACGCTTTGGCGCTATTTTAAATGCCGGACAGGAGCAGACACGGCTCGCCAATCTTGAAGCGCAGAGAGCAGGTTTTGAAAATGCTGCCCAAATGCAGGCTTATAATCAGTCCATGGGCGCAGGCACCTTCGCCAATCAAGCACAAAATCAGCAATTTAATCAAAATTTACAGCGCAATCTTTTCGCCAATCAGACCGCACAGCAAGGTTTTGATAATAATATTCGCGCAACCACAACCGATAATCAAACAGCCGTCACAAAACAAAATGCTGAAATTGCCAAATTTAATGCGCTTAATGCCGCGCGCAATCAGTCACTTAATGAAGCATTTGCAGTGCGCAATCAGCCTATAAACGAGATCACAGCGCTTCTGAGTGGCACCAATGTGCAAAACCCTAATTTTATTAATCGAAATGTCTCTGCGATTGCCAATACCGATTATGCTGGCATACAGGCCAATTATGACCAGCAAATGTTCAACAGAGCACAGGCCGATAATGCATACTCAAATAGCCTGACAGGCGGATTATTCTCTGGCGCATCAAATATAGGCGCTGCATATTTAGGAGCACCAAGATGAGTTTTATTTTCGGCGGCAATACCGGCAAAACATATGAGCAACTGCTTGATGAGCGCAAATATTTAGACAATATCCAACGCCAAGGGCGAGATAGCTTTAATCCTGTCCAAAATATTGGCCTATCCCTCGGCAGGCTTGGCACAGCGTTTTTTCAGGGGCAAAATGCCTCTGCTATTGCCGATAGAGAGGCCGAGCAAAATAAAGCCCTTGAAAATGATTTGAGCCTGCTGAGCACGCCGGGATTAAGTGCAAAAATGGCCAGCAACATGCAGGACCCTCGTGTGCATCAATCCATGGTCGCACAGGATCAGCAAAACAGGCAAGAAGCCATCAGCAGAATGATGACCAACCCTGCCTTACAGCGCAACCCAGCTGCCGGCAATGTCTTTAGCCAAGTGATGCGCAATAAATCTGCAGCTCAGGCGCCTATAACGCCATATCAGCAAGCACAGCTCAAAAATGATGCGGCGGGATATGCTCTACAGGCTGCTACGTTAGAGGCTGATTCAAATTATAAGAAAGGCATGCTTGAGGCGACTATTGGCAGAGATAAGGCAGCGCAAGATCATCAAAAACAAGTTCTTGCATATAACAAACAGCAAGACGAAAATAATAGAAGATTGCAACAAGAGCAGCATGATTGGAAGAGAAAAGCTAAAAATTACGAGAAGTCAATTGGCCTTTATAGGATATTCAACAAAGAAAGGCGTAGATATGACAATTTTGATACCCAAATGCGGCAGGTTGATCTTATTAAGAATGATTTTGATAAGAATAAAAATATTACTGGCCCACAGGCTTTTGCACTTGCAATGAAAGTTGGGAAACTTCTGGACCCTGAATCTGTCTTTAGAGAAGGTGAATTTGCTGCTTTGTCAAATTCAGGAGACATTTATCAGGGAGTATTAAAATTTATTGAAGGTGCTGAAGGAAATCAGAAACAATTTACACCTGAGATGCTTGGCGACTTATTTGGGTTAGTTTCTAACCTCCGTGGTGCAGTTGATGAAAAATTCCAAGATGTTAGAGATGATTTTGGCCTGAGAGCTGAAAGGCATGGTTTAAATGTTCTGGATGTTTTAGGTGATAAGTATGGCCAATCTTATATAGATGGTGAAGTTATCGGCGAAAAAACGAAACAAGAAGGAGCACAAAACAACGGGCAGACTGTTTCTGATGATGTTTATGCTTCCAACCAAGAGATGATGAATGACCCAAATTCTATTCTTGGTATGCCTTCGAATGAAACAAGAAAGCCTATCCGGATAATAAAATATGGCCAGTGAGATAATACAAATCGAGGATGGCGATCAGGTCATTCAAATTGAAGTTCCTGAAGGTGTTTCTGACCGTGAGGTTATGGAATATTACACGAAAAATCGTGAGCGGCTTTTACAGGAAGAAGACCCTTCTGCGTTGGGATCATTTTTGAGAAGTGCTGCAAATAGTGCAGTCTTTGAGGGCGGTGACGAGGCTCTTGCTGCTTTGGGTGTTGGTGAAGGGGAGACATATTCTGAGCGTCAGCGCGATCTCCAGAAAACCATAGATGCAGATTATCAGACCAATCCGGTTTCATCTGCTTTGGGCTCATTGGGCGGTGCTGGGGCGACGGCTGTGGCAAGTTTATTTATTCCATCCTCATGGGGGACTGTTCCGGCAAGGGCTGGTCAGATTGGGAAATCTGCTATGGCTGTATCAAGGGCTCTAAGGGGCATTCCCTTGCTGGCAGCAGAGGGCGCTCTAACAGGCTATCTGGGGGCGGATCAGGACACAAGAGGCACTGGTGCTGCGTTAGGCGCAGTGGCCAACCCTGTAATATCAAAAACTGTTGGTGCAACCACAAGGGGTTTGCAAAACTTATTCAGAAATAGCAAGATTACCCCAGAGCAAATAGCAGCAAGGCGCATCAATGATCTTATTCAGCGTGATGGTGCGGATGTCGTACAGTCGAGACTGGATGAGCTTGGCGGCCAAGCTGTATTGATGGATGCGATAGAGGGTGGTGCATCTGAAGCGCGGAGAGTGGGAAATATTGATGACGCTGTTAGATCTGACTTATCTGGATTTGTAAGCAATAGAGGTTTAGGGCAAAATTCACGTATCTCTAAAACATTTGAAGCTCAAACAGGAATATCAAATACAGATACGGTAAAATCCTTAAATGATGCCCTTGAGGATCAATATGCACCGATTGTAAGTGAAGCCTATAAGAAAGCTTCGCAGGGGCTAGAAGAGAGAAGCCTTAATATTCCTTCTCGTTTTAGAAATCCGGAAAGCGGTGCACTGCTACCAGAAGTCCAAAAAATTGTCGATAATCAATATGATACGCTGTTAGCACGCAGAGCAGCTGGGCAAGTTGAGGATGTTAATGCCCCATTCGAAAAGATTAATGCTCTAAAACAATCTGCTGATGATTTTGGATATGATGAAAAAGGCATACCAGTCAAAAGCAATATGGGCCGTGTATCACGCGCATTTGGTGGCTTTGTGCGCGAAGAAGCGGATAAAGTATATCCGGAGTATGAAGCTGCACGAAATTTATTCAAAGAGAAAATTGAACGGCAAAAGGCAACGGAGCTAGGGGGAGAGTTATCAAGGAAATTCTCCAATGAAAAAGTAAGAGATTTGAAACGAGAAATTGATCCACGTTTTGTTGGTGATGTGCGCAGAGGTTTTGCATCGCAGGCTTCTTCCTTTCTTGAGGGGAGAAATAATACGATTGGCGATGTAAAGCGTTATCTCTCCAATAAAGACGAAGCATTAGGAGATATTTTTACGCCACAACAATCTCAAAATATCAATAGGGTTTTAGACGCAGAAAAGAAATTTAAGCAAACACAAAATGCAGTGCAGGGGAACTCTAAAACAGCTGAATATCTGCTTGATGCAACAATTGGTGGAGGTATTGCAGGTGGAGGGGCGGCATTGATGGGTTTCGATCCCACGAGCACAGCATTCCTTGGTGCTACATCTGCTTTAGGCCGCAGGATGGCTGCAAATGCTTTGGCAAAAAAAGCAAAAAATCTTGCAAGCAATCGGCAGAGAGCTGTTGCGCCATATATAGCGAAAAGTCTTATGGGGCGTGATATCCCAACCACCCAACAAATGGGGATAAAACCTGAAAATGTGTTGCTTGACATGATGATGAAGAATTTTATGTCAAGGACCGCAGGTTTAGGCGGCACGCAAATAACTCAAGATCAATATCGATATTTAGACACTGGAAGCAACTGATGCCCTTCGCAGGAAGTACATATTCAAGGCTTTACAGCTGGGTCGCTGACCGTGATGCAAATATAAATATCCTTGCCTCAAAAATGGACGAGGAGATGGACGGTTTTACCTCTGCGATCAATCAGATATTGCAGGGGTCTGTCCCTTTTACTGGGGCGATTAAGGGCTCCTCTGGTGCGGCATCTGCGCCTGCAATGGCATTTTCTAACGATACTGATACGGGCATTTATCGAATAGGCGCTAATAATCTGGGTATAGCTGTCGGTGGGGCAAATAAATTTGATCTCAACAGTACAAGGCTCAGATTACCAGTCGCGAGCAAAGTTGAGGTCACGGGTGATGTTGCTTCCGGAGCGTCAGATCATGGCTCTTTTATCAAAGGGCCAACGCCTACATTGACCTTTGTTGATACTGATCTTGGGCATGGTTCGGCACAGTGGCAATTTGCCAATAATGTTTTATCTTTGCTTGGCGATACAGATAATGACGAGCTGATAGGGGCCACATCGAATGGGTCAGACGAAAACTGGCTCACTATAAGCAGCTCTCTGTTTCGATATAAGGGTCTTGATGTCTGGCACACAGGGAATGATGATAATCTTGTAAAGGCTGATGAAGCTAATGACATGTCGGGCCTTTTATCTCTCTCGGTTCCACAAGAAGAGCAAATAAGGGTCGGCTATAATACAGGCGCGCAAAGAAACTGTGCAGTCAATCTATATGATGGCCTGACCAATCGTATAGGCTATTTGCGCGGTGAGGGTGAAAATCTTGAAATAGCATCTGATGGAAATTTTTATATCGATATTGATACTGACGATAACTCTACTACAAGATTGTTTGCCATTAGAGATCATGGTTTAACCAATAGATTTATTGTTTTTGATGATGGGTACACATCTATAAAAAGAGGGATTCCCGGTGCCTCTACATTTTCGATTGTCCATGAAGGGGCAACCAGTGCTTTAGATGCCGGCATTTTCATGGACTTCAGATACTCTCTTGTCACAAATGGGCCTACGACAAGGCTTGGTTTTCTTGGGCCAGTTTCAACCAGTGATACACACATGTATCTTGGCTCAGACGTTGGAGAAGTTCGGATAAATCCTGCCACCGGAAACCCTCTGAGAGTAACGGGAAATGAATTTATCATTGATCAGCAGCTCGCTATTTTAACATTGCAATCTGATAGTGGTTATGACCAACAGATTCGTTTTGAAGAAGGCGCAGGCTCATTACAAGGACTTGTAATATTTGATGAATCCGCAAATGAATTGAAAATTGATAAGTATAATAACAACTCATATCAGTGCGGGCTACATTTCGCAAATGATTATGCCAATTTTGATAGCCTTTCAGAAGTGAGAGTCAATAATAATAAGTTATGGCACGCTGGGAATGATGGGTCAGGAACTGGCCTTGATGCTGATCTTTTAGATGGCCAACATGGGAGTTATTATTTAAATCCTAACAATCTCAGTACGATTATCCCAAATAGCAAATTACCCGTAATAGATAACAATAAAATTGGTGCAGCCTTCTCTTGGAATCCTGTCATTAGAAACGGTAATGGCAGCACTATCTCAGCAAGTGATGCGTCTTTTTCAGCTATTGCGATTGGAGATATTGTCCATTGCCGATATGAAGCTAATATGGCTGGCGGTGGAACAGGCGATGCTGCCCCATACATAAATTTACCTACGGCTGCGGCAGGCATTCAGAATCTTGGCTTGTGCTGGGCATCATATTCAAGCGATCCAGATGGCAACATTGAAGATTTAAATGCTGTCGATTGGGGCACGATGGTCGCAAGGGGAGGGAATGCTTATTTTAAAAACAGCGGATATGACCTAACCTCCGGTGCTGCGATTGACGTCAATTATCTCGTTTTAACATTTCAATATCAAAGGACTTAATTATGACCACTTCAAGTTCAAAATATCTATCCTTATTTAACGGGCAGACTTCTAACGCAACAGGTGGGACAGTTTTATATACGGCAAGAGAGCAATTGGCGCTGTTATATGTGAATGGCAATATTGGCGGTGGGAGCCTTAATATTCAGATTAAACCGGTCGTTGCTGCGGGATATATTACGCCGACTTTTGACTTCGTTAATCTTGCCGGCGGCTCTAATTTAACCGAGGTTGAGGCAAAAGCTCTCACAATACCGGCATTTTGCGAGGTAAGAGCTGTTTTATCCGGTGCGACATCGCCTAATTTAGACGTAGGAATATTCTATCAATGAGCTTTAATCCATTTCGATATAAAAGTAATTTTGACTTTATCGGAGACAATCTTGCTGATTCAGTTTTTATCAATGCTCTGCCATTTCAGAGTGGTGGGTGGCTGCCAACAGATTTAACAACTTTACGAGCATGGTATGATGGGGCGGATAAAGCATCTTTGATAGATGGCTCAGGTGAAAATGCGAATAGTGGGTCTTTTGCTGGTACACTCGCTGAGTGGCAAGATAAGTCGGGTAACAACAACCATGCGAGACAGACCACGGCAGCAAATCAGCCTGAAGCGGATGTCAGAACTCTCAATAATTTCAATCTCGTAACAGCACGCAGCGGCGATAAATATTTTGATGTTAATAACTTCCCCACGATGCGCGCTGCTTATGCTGTTTTAAACTTACCATCCACGGATAGTCTCGATCTTTGCGTCTTGGTTGCTTCATCCAATACGAATAATGAGATATTTTTACGCCATGCATCAAGTGGGGATATATCTTTTGATGGAACAGGTAACGGGCAGGGGAAATATGCGCTCAATGGGCGTGACTTTTCTGCTTTGGCAAGCAACCACACCAGCCCGAATGCACCAGTCTCTGGCCCTTGTATTTTAGGGGGATTTTTCGATGTCAATGTCAATGCGGCAACATTTTTAAACAGGCCGATATTTGCAAGCACTGCAACAGGTGTTGATATTGGCGAAATGATTTATATGACCGTCGGGCCGACCGATGATGAAAAGCTTTTGATCGAAGGCAGGCTTGCACATAAATGGGGGCTGCAATATCTGCTTCCGGAAGACCATTTATATAAATATGATGGCGAGATATTCGGATATCCGAAGTTGCTCAATATAAAAAACACAGGGCCCTTAGCGTGGTATGATGCGTCAGATATTGATAGCATTACACATACCAGCAATAGTGTCAGTCAGTGGAACGACAAGTCAGGCAATAATAATCATGCGATACAAGCCACAAGTGAATCTCGTCCGCTGACCAATACAGATAAGCAAAATAATTTCAATGTTTTGACATTTGACGGGGTTAATGATTTTCTATCCTTGCCAGCTGGTGCGATTAACATCCTTGGTGGGGCATATACGGTTATAGCTGTTGCGCGCGACAATACCACCGTCAATAGGAGGATAGTCAATTTCGCAAATTCCGGAACGATTGCAGGTCTCAGATATAAAACTGGCGCCGGGACAGTAGAATTTTCCAGTGGTAGCTTTAATGGTGTGTCTGGCTCGGGCTTTACCCGGTCAGATTATAACGTCATTGTAGGGCGCAGAGAAGGCACGACATTGGGCGTATCGGTCAATGGTGGTGCTGAGGTCACAAATAGCCTTGCAACCGATGCTATGGCAACCAGTGGGGCTATTGGACGCTTTTCTGAATCAAATGCGGATCCATTATCCGGCACGATTGGTGAGATCATCATTTATAATCGCTCACTCACACCATCTGAAATATCTGCCATTGTTAGCAGCTTAAAGAAGAAATGGGGGATATAAACATGTCTCAGGAATATTATATTTTCGACACTGAACAGCAGGCGATAGATGCAGAGAAATATATCTGTACTCAAGCAGGTTTCCCCTGGCTAAAAACTGAAAGATGGGCAACGCCTATGCAAAGGCAAGATAATGGAAAGTGGGTGCTTCCTGTCGTGCCTGTTAAGCGTGCTTTAAAGATTTTCACGCCTGCACAGATAGATGCAATGATCACAGATTTTGAGAAAGCGCATCCGCATAAGACAGGTTTTAGCGATAATAGCTGGTTTCCGGCGTCGCATGAATTGTAATCGATTTTGAAGGAGAAGATTATGGATTTTAACACAGAAACGCTTTTGACGCTTTGGGACATATTTCAAAATATTGTTATTGGCGCAAGTTTATTTGTCGGTCTCACCAAAACGCCTAAAGATGATGAATTTATGGGTAAGGTCTATCCATGGGTCGAAAAGGCCGCACTAATCTTTGGCCGTGCGAAGGAGCGTGCATAATGGACAAGACTACCATAATAAACGAAATCATCAGGGTTGAGGGCGGTTATGTGAATGACCCCTCTGACAGCGGTGGAGAAACAAATTACGGCATCACAGAGGCTGTTGCGCGGCGCTATGGCTATGAAGGGCGTATGGAGTGTTTACCAGCGTCTCTGGCCTTTGAAATCTATGAAAATAAATATTGGGCCTCTTTGCATCTCGATGAAATTGCAGAGATCAGCAGCGATGTTGCTCATGAGCTCGCCGATACAGGCATCAATATGGGGACGGGCAGGGCAGCAGAATTTCTCCAAAGATGCTTGAATGCACTCAATAATCAGGGACGGCTCTATCCAGACTTAAAAGTTGATGGCGATGTAGGGCCAAAGACACTTTCTGCTTTTAGATCATTTCATAACCAACGTGGCAAAAAGGGCATGCAAGTCTTGCTGAAGATGTTGAACAGCTTACAGGGTGAGTTTTATATCTCTCTTGCTGAGCGCCGTCAGAAAGACGAAAAGTTTGTCTATGGCTGGTTTGATCATCGTGTAGCATAAAATTAGAGAGCTGTGCCTTATGACTGAAGACCAGTTTAACACCCTGTTTAATCTGTTAAATGATAGCAAAAAAACAGATTACAGCATGGTTTTAAAATGGGTTGCAGCGATTGTATCAGGCGTATTCATCACCATATCGACAGCTGCTCTGTTTTGGGTCGTCTCTGGTATTTCTGAAAATGAGAAAAATATTATCGTTTTAAAAACGCAGATCGAAGCGACCAATGTGACAATGAATAGGGTGGCTGATAATATCCGTGAGCTGCAAAGCTCATTCAGAGCCTTCTCAAAAACAGAAAGATTTGACAAAAGTGACCACATAGAAGCGCTAAAAAATTACCATGAGTCAAAGGTTGAGCCGATTATTCGTAATATTGATCGCATCCAAAAAGAGCAAGATGCGCGAGAGGGTGATTTTGACAGCATTGAGAAACGCCTGCGCGCGTTAGAGCATTAAAGCCCTTATTTAATGATTGACATTCGTACGGTATTGGCGTACATATAATAAATGGAGATTATATCAGTCAATCACAAAGGCTTAAAAGATTTCTTAGAACGTAATGATACAAGTGGTTTGAAGCAAAGCCAGGTCTCAAGATTGCGTAATATCCTTGCAGCATTAGTTGCCGCTCCGGACATTGAAGGCTTAATAGGCCCTCCCGGTTGGCGCATACACCAGCTTAAAGGAGATCGTAAGGGAGAGTGGTCAATCTCTGTAACTGGAAATTGGCGCCTAACATTCTCTATCAAGGGCGCAAATATCGTTAACTTGAACTTAGAGGACTATCACTGATGAAAGACGAGACCCCTAAAAAATTGAAGATTGGCATGAAGCCACCCCATCCGGGCGCCTTTATTCGTGATGAAATTATGAATGAATTGAGCTTACCTATTACTAAAATGGCTGAAATCTTGCACGTGCGTCGTGCAACGCTTTCTGATTTGATTAATGAAAAGTCTTCTCTTTCACCTGAGATGGCGATGCGACTCGAGTTAGCATTTCATGTCAAAACTGAAACTCTACTTAACATGCAAGCCTGGTATGATGCAGCGACAATTCGTGAGCGAGCTAAAGACCTTGGTGTTGATCCTTATGTGCCTTAAAAGCTTATGCGGTAAGTCTCTTGATTTCTTCTTCAAAATACTCTTTCGTAATACTATCAGAAATTTCTTTATGAAGAAGTCCTGCAACATATTCTTTATGCCAAGGCGTGTTAGATTTATGTGTCAAGTCTACTAGCTGCCTTGATGTGAAATCACCATATAATTCCCATATCTTTTCCAAGAACTTTTCTAAATCAATATCGCCTGAAATATGAGGAGCACTAACCCAGTTTTTACTATAAGGGTCTAATATTTTTGATAGCTCTCCTTCGGGGATTGGGTCTTTACCAAATCTTTTAAATTCATGATAGATTGAAGGTACAACTGGTCCATATCTCCACGCTTCAAAGGTTTCATTAAATAATTTCTTGCCCGTTAAGGCTAGCCAGAACCCATAAGCAAACCATAATATCTTTATCAATTTCATCACAGTAATATACACGTCTTCGTCCCAAGCTTTCTTTAAAAAGAAATTTGCGACTTCTGACGGGGTATTAAATGTATAGCTTTCTTCTTTGGGTATTTTCATATGTGAGTCTAAAAACATATCTCAATGATAACATATTTTTGCACAAATTAGCCAAGGTCACGCCTTAAAATATGTGCAATTATTTATAGTGTCGGTGGGGTGAAAACAAGGGATATTTTTAAAAATTTCGATTTAATTACGAACAAAAAATGCGAAAATCCAATAAAAACAATGGGTTGTATATACTAAAATGGTGCCGCCGAGAAGATTTGAACTTCCGACCCCGTCATTACCAATGACGTGCTCTACCCCTGAGCTACGGCGGCAAAATCAAGTCACTTTACTATCACAGCTCTTCACGAATTCAAATTAAATTTTAACTTATACCAAGCGCCTTAATTCATTTTCCATAATGTACCTATCATAATTATTATATATCAAGCACCTTAAAGTGATTTTTTCTCTCACACCAGTTGGCTTACGCCAACGGCTCCGAGGGGGCGCGCAACAATGCGCGACGCCCAGTCGGGCGCTC
>JBCCNR010000007.1:0-15335 GCA_039025725.1 Pseudomonadota bacterium
CAAAGCAGAGAAAAAGGCGAGCCAGAGCCATTTTTGTTGCTCAAATGAGAAATTATAAGCCATAATATCGTAAAATGCAGTCGATCCCACCTGCCGATATATATAAATAATGGCCACCAGCATCAATAAAGAGCCCGCAAGCGTGTAAAGAAAGAACTTAAAGCCAGCAGCAATACGCCCTGCCCCGCCCCAAATGCCGATAATAAGATACATCGGGATCAGTGATGCTTCAAAAAAGAGGTAAAATAAAACCAGATCCTGCGCAGAAAACACACCAAAAATAGTTGTCTGCAAAAGCAGCAACAGAGCAATCATATGCGGCATTTTTTTTATCTTCTGCACAGATAAAATACATAAGGGAAAGATAACCGCCGTTAGAACAATCAATGAGGCAGCAAGGCCATCAACCGCCAGCCTATAATCTATCCCCTCAAGCCACCATGAGCCACTTTCCTG
Organism: Pseudomonadota bacterium; assembly: GCA_039025725.1. GTDB lineage: Bacteria > Pseudomonadota > Alphaproteobacteria > JBCCNR01 > JBCCNR01 > JBCCNR01. Next base: position 457 of record JBCCNR010000007.1, read on the forward strand.
AAAAACATATTCTCCGGAAAAAGGCACATGCGATGCAATATAAAGAGAAAGCAATAAGCTTATCGCAGAGGAAAGCAAACCTATTACAAAACCATGGTGCGTTAGAGCCTTATTTGATAAGATCAGAAGCGCAAAAAAAGCTGGTAAAAATATAAGACATGAAAGAGCCATGCTTTCAAACATAATAAAATTACCCCACTATAATCACAAAAAGCATAACAACTACGCCTAAAAACATGGCATAGGCGTAATGATATAAATATCCAGTATGCGCTTCCCTGCCAAGGACACCCAGCGCGCGCACTTTCCAACTGGAAAAACCACATATCATATTATCAATCACACCATAATCAAATTTTGCAGCAAAAAACTGCGAGACTCTCTTATAATTTCCAACAAAAACGGCATTATAAATCTCATCGAAATACCATTTTTTGAACAAAAAGCGATAAAAGAATTTGAAATCAGATGCAATCATCGCTGGCACATCAGGCTTTAAAATATAAAGCAACCATGCGATCAGCAAACCAGATAAGGACGCAATTAAAGGTGAGATTTTCACATACCACGGCACATAATGCGCTTTGTCAATGATGGTTTTTCCATCTATCAACTGATTGAAAATAGAATTCCCCCAGAAGCTCCCCATATCATGTCCAACAAAAGCTCCATAGAACATATAGCCGGCAAATATAGCACCAAACCCCAATAATGTGACAGGTAAAGTCATAACAGCCGGCGCCTCATGCGCATGTGCGTGAGTATCTTTATTGCCGCGCGGAGCTCCGAAAAAGACAAGAAAAATCAAACGCCATGAGTAAAAGGCAGTCAGGAAAGCCACGAACACACCGACAAAAAATGCAAGCTGCGCAAAAGGACGCGGAGACGCTGCGGCAGCCTCAATGATCATATCTTTTGAATGGAACCCTGAAAAACCGATACCATGATGCAAAACAAATGGAATACCAATACCGGTAATCGCAATCGTCCCGATAATCATCAACCATGCGGTTGGTTTGATCTTCTGATATAGCCCCCCCATATTGCGCATATCCTGTTCATGATGCATGGCATGTATCACTGATCCGGCACCAAGGAAGAGCATCGCCTTAAAGAAAGCATGCGTAAAAAGATGGAATACTGCCGCCTGATATGCTCCGACACCCGCAGCAAAAAACATATATCCAAGCTGTGAGCAGGTGGAATAAGCTATCACGCGCTTAATATCAAATTGCGTCATTCCCACTGTTGCAGCAAAAAGACTGGTGACCATACCAATTACGATAATAAAAGCCTGCACATTTTCAGATGAAAATTCATACATATGTGATGCACGCGTGACCAAAAAGACTCCGGCCGTGACCATAGTTGCAGCATGAATAAGTGCAGAGACAGGCGTTGGCCCTTCCATCGCATCAGGCAACCATGTATGGAGGAAAAACTGTGCAGATTTCCCCATTGCACCCAAAAACAAACAGACACATATGACATCAAGCACAACAAAGCTCTGTCCGAAGAGCATAATATTTTCAGCTTTCAAATCCTGAACGGCTGCAAACACAACATCATAATCAAAGCTGCCAACATAAAAGAAAATAAGCGCGAGACCTAAAATCAAAGTAAAATCAGCAACACGATTTACCACAAAAGCTTTCATAGATGCTGCACAAGCGCTCTCTTTGTGGAAATAATATCCAATCAACAGATAAGAAGCGAGGCCTACCCCTTCCCAGCCAAAGAACATTTGTAAGAAGTTATTTGATGTCACAAGTGCAAGCATCATAAATGTAAAGAGCGAAAGATAACTGAAAAACCGAGGCTTTGAAGGGTCATCCGCCATATAGCCAAAAGAATAAATATGCACCAAGGCAGACACCACCGTAACGACTGGCAACATCATGCGCGTTAAAGCATCTGTTCGGATTTCCCAGCCAATATGCAAATCAGCCATATCTATCCATGAAAAAAGCGTAAGTACTTCGCCAGCCTGTCCCATATCAGCAAAAAATACATATACCGAACACAGCGCACAAAATGACACAGTAACCGTCGGGATAAGCTGTGATAATTTCACACCAAGCTGCTTCTGAAAACCACCAGATATAGCAGCAGCCAAAAGCGGCAATAAAAGGATAAGCTTATAATACATTCCTACCCCTTAAGCTCTGAGACATGGTCAATATTCACTGTGCGTCTATTTCTATAATAAAGCACCAATATCGCAAGAGCAATCGCAGCCTCCGCCGCCGCAACCGTCAAAATTAACAGCGAATACATAAAGCCCTCTGCGACACCATTGGCCACCGAAAAAGCCACAAAATTAATATTCGCACCTAATAAGATGATCTCAATGGACATCAACATCACAATAAGGTTCTTCTTATTAAAAAGAATACCAAATATGCCAATCGTGAAGATAAGCAAAGCGACTATGGCAAAAGGAAATATCGTCATTTTATACTCTTTTTATCAGTCTTTCAAAGCCGCACCTGGCGTAATTTTAACATTTTTCAGCGCCTCATCGGGACTACGCTCAACCTGCTTAACCATATCCTGCTTACGAACCCCTTCACGTGCACGCAAAGTTAATGCGATCGCCCCGATCATAGCCAGCAATAAGATCATACCTGACAGCTGAAAATACAATACATATTCTGTGTAAAGAATATATCCGACATCACGAATAGATTCGCCAATATATTCTAATTTTTCACCATTAAATTGCGTATTGAACACGCTATCATCAAAATAACCTATCAAAATGAAAAAGATGAAAAACCCCAAAATCAGTAATATCATCGGGGAATGATCATGGAAAAGCTTTTTAATCGAGCCATAATCTGTATCCAGCATCATCACCACAAACAGGAATAAAACAGCAACCGCCCCGACATACACAACCATTAAAATCATCGCAGCAAAATCCGCCCCGATCGAAACAAATAAAGCCGATACATTCAAATAAGCAAATACCAGAAATAATATCGAATTCACCGCATTCGAAGATAAAATCACCATCAAGCAGGAAAAGACTGCTAAACCTGAAAAGAGATAGAATAAAATCTCATTCATATTAAAAAAACCATTCTTTTACGACCAATATAAACCCTATCTGTAAGGGGCGTCTATTTCGATCATTGTGGCAATCTCTCTTTCCCAGCGATCACCATTATCCAAAAGCTTCTGCTTATTATAGAAAAGCTCTTCTCGTGTTTCTGTTGAAAATTCAAAATTCGGACCCTCAACAATTGCATCTACCGGACAGGCTTCCTGACAGAAACCACAATAAATACATTTTGTCATGTCAATATCATATTTTGTCGTTCGCCGACTGCCATCCTCACGGGGCTCTGCTTCGATTGTAATCGCCTGCGCCGGACAAATTGCCTCGCACAATTTACACGCAATACAACGTTCCTCACCATTTGGATAGCGCCGCAACGCATGTTCTCCGCGAAAACGCGGGGAAAGCGGGCCTTTTTCATGCGGATAATTCAGCGTTGCTTTTGGACCCACAAGATATTTAAAGCCCAAAGCCATCCCTTTCCAGAAATCAATCAATAAGAACTGTCTGAAAAACTGTTTCATCACGCCCCCACCAATGGTTTTATAAAGACAATATAAGCAGAGATAATCACAACATATCCAAGTGATAAAGGTAAAAAGATCTTCCAGCCCAAACGCATCAACTGATCATAGCGATAGCGCGGAACAATGGCTTTGACCATCGCAAAGAGAAAGAAAACAAAAGCTGTCTTGATGTAGAGCCAGAAAAATCCCGGTACTGCATAAAAAATATCCAGCTCTATTGGCGGTAACCATCCCCCAAAGAACAAAATTGATGTTAAAACAGACATCAAAGTGATGTTCATATATTCGCCAATCATAAATAGCAAATAAGGCACCGAGGAATATTCCACCTGATATCCAGCCACAAGCTCTGATTCAGCTTCGGGGAGATCAAAAGGCGGACGGTTGGTTTCAGCCAGCGCAGAAATGAAAAACACAATACACATTGGAAACAGCGGTATCCAGTTCCAGCTTAAAAGACCATATCCAGCCTGATCGCGCACAATATCTGTTAAATTTAAGGAACCTGCCAACAAAACGACATTTATAATGATCAATCCCAACGACACTTCATAGGAGACCATTTGCGCAGCTGAGCGGATAGCGCCAAGAAAAGGATATTTCGAGTTTGAAGCCCAACCCCCAATAATAATCCCATACACCCCAAGAGAGCTCACCGCAAAAATATATAAAATCGCCAGATTAACATCCGCTATATGCCATCCATCTGACAAAGGAATCACAGCCCATGAGATAAGCGCAAGAATGAAGCTCAAAAAAGGTGCAAGCAAAAATAAAAATTTATTCGCACTCGCAGGAATAACGATCTCTTTGAAGATGAATTTCAAAAAATCTGCCATAGATTGTAATAGGCCAAAAGGCCCAACAACATTCGGCCCGCGCCGCATCTGTACCGCAGCCCATACTTTACGGTCCATATAGAGAAAAATCGACAATGTCAGCAAAAGCCCTATCGTTAAGATAAGCGCTTTGCCTGCCATAAGAGCCGGCGCTGATGTTATGATTTCTATGAAAGCGTCTGACATTCTATCACTTTAATTCTTATTCCATAATGCTTTTTATTTACTCTATAGACCCTTTATAAAGCAGCAGAGGCCATAGTTCCCCCCAAAGCCGGTTTTGAATTTTTATTGTAAAAAGCATCCTGACACTCACGGAGCACCTTAGATGCACGCGCAAGCGAGTCTGTTAAATAAAATTCTTTAATGTGTGATTGATATAGCTCACATGTTGGGCTGTCCGCAAGGTCAATCTTTTTACAATCATGCGCAATCACCAGATCAGCATCCTCAAGCTGCGGATAGGCTGCGTAAAGCTGTTCCCTTAATTCACCAAAACTATCAAAAGGAAGTGTCTTTCCAGCAATCGCAGATAAAGCACGCAAAATAGCCCAGCTCTCCTTAGCTTGTCCCGGAGGAAAAATCGCGCGCATCGCCTGCCGCACGCGCCCCTCAGCTGTGATATAAGTCGCATCTTTCTCAGTGTAAGCCGCAGTTGGCAGAATTACATCCGCCTGCGAAGCACCCTTATCACCATGCGCGCCAATATAAATCTTGAAAATATTCTGCTGGTCGGCTGGAAACTCTTCAGCCCCCAAAGAGACTATAATTTTTGCGTCACTGACCGAGCGCTCAGAGGCAAAGCCAAGCTCAAAAACACCAGCAGCAGAAATCTCTGAAGGCAGAAGGTTATAACATGTCTCAGGCAGGTCATATTTCTCAATAATATCCTGCACAAGCTTTGGAACTGTAAGACCATCCTTCGCGATCACATTTTCACCGATAATAATCACCGGACGCTGTGCTTCTTTTAAAATATCAGCAAATTTATCCGTTCCATCCAACACACCAGTCAATGTAGAGGCCCCCGCCCCAAGATGCTGATAATCATAGGTCAGATCATATGTCTCACCAATAACAGCAATATCCGCATTATTCTGTAACCAAGCTTTTCTGATCCGTGCATTTAATACAGGCGCTTCAAAACGAGGATTGGTTCCAATCAAAATAATAACATCCGCACGATCAATCGCCGCAAATTCACTGTTAAACCGCGAGAGCGCAATATTATCAGCCGGTATAGACTGTAAATGACGGCGTCCCTCTGTGAAAGCACCGAATTTTTCTGCAAGATTTTGCGCTGCAAAAAGCGTCTCAACGTCACTATGTGGCCCAGCAATAAAAGCCGTATCAGTACCAGCTATTTTTAACTTATCCGCAACCACCGCCAAAGCATCTTCCCATGCAGCCGGCTGAAGCTTTCCATGCACGCGCATATAAGGCTTATCTAAACGCTGCCGCCGAAGACCATCAACCACAAAACGTGTTTTGTTAGAAATCCACTCCTCATTGACATCGTCATCATTGCGCGGCGTAATCCGTAGAACCTCATTGCCACGCGCATGCACAGTAATTGCAGCCCCCATCGCATCCATAACATCATATGTATCCGTGCGCTTGACCTCCCATGGGCGTGCCCTAAAAGCATAAGGCTTCGAAGTTAAAGCTCCAACCGGACATAAATCAATAATGTTCGCAGATAATTCAGACGTCACAATATTCTCTAAATAAGGCGTGATCTCCGTATCTTCACCACGGTAAACGGCCCCAAGCTCTGGAGCACCAGCAACCTCTGTTGAAAAACGCACACAGCGCGTGCAATGAATACAGCGCGTCATCACAGTTTTCACCAAAGGCCCAAGATCCTTATCATCCACAGCACGCTTATTAAAAACAAAACGCGATTTATCCGTGCCATATGCCATGGCCTGATCCTGAAGATCGCACTCTCCGCCCTGATCACAAATCGGACAATCCAAAGGATGATTGGCCAATAAAAATTCCATAACACCCTCGCGGGCTTTTTTGACCATGTCAGAACGGGTTGAAATAACCGGAGGCTCGCCATTCGGTCCCGGCCGCAAATCATTCACCGCAACCGCACAAGATGCCATCGGTTTCGGCGCCCCCTTAACCTCAACGAGGCACATCCGACAATTTCCAGCAATCGATAAACGATCATGGTAACAAAAACGCGGAATTTCTACGCCAGCATCCTCACAGGCCTGAATAAGCGTTAAAGTTCCCGGAACCTCAACTTCCCTATCATCTATAATGACTTTTTTTAACGCCATTTACGCCACCTCTTTAATGATGGTCGCTTTTTTAATGCGCTCTTCGATCAATGGCCGAAAATGCCTGATCAAACCCTGTATCGGCCATGCCGCAGCATCACCCAAAGCGCAAATTGTATGACCTTCAATCTGTTTTGTCACGTCAAATAACATATCAATATCCGATGATAAAGCCTTACCCTCCACAAGATTATTCATCATACGCATCATCCAGCCTGTCCCCTCACGACATGGTGTGCATTGACCACAAGATTCATGCTTGTAAAAGCGAGAAATCCGCGCAATCGCCCGAATAACATCCGTAGATTTATCCATCACAATCACCGCAGCCGTACCCAGACCCGACTTTACCTCTTTAAGAGCATCAAAATCCATCAAAACATCATCACATATATCTTTCGGCAAAAGCGGAACAGAAGAGCCCCCCGGAATAACTGCCAAAAGATTATCCCAGCCTCCACGCACACCGCCACAATGTTTTTCCAGCAATTCTTTCAAAGGAATAGACATCTCTTCTTCAACATTGCAGCGCTTTTCCACATGACCCGAAATAGAAAACACCTTGGTACCAGCATTATTCTCACGTCCAAAACCTTTAAACCATGCAGCCCCACGACGCAATATTGTCGGTGTCACCGCTATAGATTCCACATTATTCACCGTCGTTGGACAGCCATATAAACCAACATTCGCCGGAAAAGGAGGCTTTAAACGTGGCATGCCCTTTTTCCCCTCCAAGCTTTCAATCAAAGCCGTCTCTTCACCGCAAATATACGCCCCCGCACCATGCACAAGATAAAGGTCAAAATCCCAATCATGCTGATTATTCTTACCGATCAGATTTTTATCATAAGCTTCCTCAATGGCAGCTTGCAGCACTTCTCTCTCACGGACATATTCACCGCGAATATAAATATAACAAGCATGCGCGCCCATCGCAAAAGACGCAATCAGACATCCCTCAATCAATTTATGCGGATCATGCCGCATAATTTCCCTATCTTTACATGTGCCAGGCTCAGATTCATCCGCATTCACAACCAAATAATGTGGGCGCCCATCAGACTCTTTCGGCATGAAAGACCATTTTAAACCCGTCGGAAAACCAGCTCCCCCTCGGCCACGCAACCCAGAATCCTTGATCTCAGAAATAATCGCATCACGCCCTCTCTCAAGTAACGCCTTCGTCCCATCCCAATCTCCACGCTTCCGCGCACCCTCAAGATAAGCGCTCTGCCGCCCATAAAGATTGGTGAAAATACGATCCTTATCCTCTAACATCTCTGCTCACTCAAAATTCCCATTCACTTTCCGCAATTTTTGCAGTCGCATTTAAACCCTCTTCGCCCTCTTTAACATATGCCTCTAACACAGTCGGCCCATCTTCAGGCTCAGAGGAAAATCTTGTATTTTGTGGACCAACCTTAACTTTACGCCCCGCAACAATATCATCCAACAAACGCGCAAAACTCTCCTGATCTAAATCCTCAAAATAATCATCATTAATCTGTACCATCGGCGCATTCGCACATGCCCCCAAACACTCAACCTCAAGCCAGGAAAAATTCCCATCCTCAGAGACTTTTCGCTCCTCAGGAGAAATTCTACTCTTACATAATTTTATGATCTCATCCGACCCAGCCAACATACACGGCGTCGTCCCACAAACCTGAATAAAATATTTCCCAACCGGCTGAAGGTTAAACATAGAATAAAATGTCGCAACCTCAAAAACACGAATTTCCGGCATCCCTAAATAATCCGCAACCGCCTTAATCGCCACAAGCGGCAACCAATTCTCATGCTGCTTTTGCACAACCCATAAAAGAGGTATCACCGCAGACCGCCTCCGATCCGCAGGATATTTCGCAACCAGCTTCTCAGCTTGCTTTAATGTCTCCTCAGAAAAAGCAAACTCTTTCGGCTGAATTTTTGCCGGACGAACAACACTCACCGATCAATCTCCCCGAACACAATATCTAATGACCCCAAAATCGCACTCACATCCGCAAGCATATGACCCTTACAAAGAAAATCCATCGCCTGTAAATGCGCATAACCCGGCGCACGTATCTTACAACGATAAGGCTTATTAGAGCCATCCGCCACAAGATATACTCCAAACTCGCCCTTAGGCGCCTCAACCGCAGCATAAATCTCACCGGCCGGAACGTGATACCCCTCTGTGTAAAGCTTGAAATGATGTATCAAAGCTTCCATCGAGTTCTTCATCTCTCCGCGCTTAGGAGGAACAATCTTATTATCCGTATGCGATACCGGACCGTCCGGCATCTTATCAATCGCTTGCTTCATAATACGCACAGATTGACGCATCTCCTCCATGCGCACAAGATAACGATCATAACAATCCCCATTGAGACCAATCGGAATATCAAATTCAAAATCATTATAAGCTTCATATGGCTGATTGCGCCGTAAGTCCCACTCAATGCCCGAACCACGCAGCATCACACCCGAAAAGCCCCATTTAAAAGCGTCTTCCTGCGTTACCACACCAATATCAACATTGCGCTGCTTGAAAATACGATTTTCCGTCAATAAATCATAAATATCATCCACAACCGATAAAAATGGATCACAAAAGTCATAAATATCTTCTAAAAGCTTTTGCGGCAAATCCTGATGTACTCCGCCCGGACGAAAATAAGCCGCATGCAAACGCGCACCACAAGCGCGCTCATAGAAAACCATAAGCTTCTCTCGCTCTTCAAAGCCCCAAAGTGGCGGAGTCAAAGCCCCAACATCCATCGCCTGTGTCGTAATATTCAGTAAATGCGATAAAAGCCGACCAATCTCAGAATATAAAATACGTATATATTGCCCACGCTTTGGAACTTCTATGCCCAAAAGACGCTCAACCGCAAGCGCATATGCGTGCTCCTGATTCATCGGCGCAACATAATCTAAACGATCAAAATATGGCAGAGCCTGAAGATATGTCTTGCTCTCTATCAGCTTCTCAGTGCCGCGATGCAAAAGCCCAATATGTGGATCAACACGCTCAACGACCTCTCCGTCAAGCTCTAAAATAAGACGCAGCACACCATGCGCAGCCGGATGCTGCGGGCCAAAATTGATCTGAATATTTTTCGCTTCCTTATCAACCCCATCCTTATCAAGCGTCAAATCTTCTTCAGTGACTGTTGTAAAGCGATCTAGATTTTGTGCTCCCATTAGCTGCCCTGCCTTTCTGTCGCTTTTTCATCGCCAGGAAGATCTTTTTGCATCCCCTCCCATGGGCTTAGAAAGTCAAATGACCGATAATCCTGCGTCAAACGCACGGGCTCATAGACAACGCGCTTGCGCTCATCATCATAACGCAGCTCAACATAACCTGTCAGTGGAAAATCCTTCCGCAATGGATATCCCGTAAAGCCATAATCCGTTAAAATACGCCGCAAATCCGGATGCCCACCAAAAGAGATACCATACATGTCAAAAGCTTCACGCTCATTCCACTCAGCAGCCGGAAAAACATCAACCAAAGACGGAACAGCTTTAGTTTCGTCAGTCGTCACCTTAACGCGCAAACGACAATTTTTATGAAAAGATAAAAGATGATAAACAACTTCAAAACGCTCGATACGAGACGGGTAATCCGCACCGCAAATATCAATCAATTGAATAAAACGAAAACGCTGATCATCCCTAAGAAAAGTCACGAGCTCAACGATTTTATCCGTCTGCGCAATGATCGTTACATCACCATTTTTCAGCTGCACATCCAATATATCAGATCTGCCTAAATTTACGAGCCTGTCTTTTAATGTCTCAGGTGACATTGCCATATATTTTATCCAATCTAACGTTCTAATGTCCCGACGCGGCGAATTTTGCGCTGCAACTGCATAAGACCATATAACAGAGCCTCCGCTGTCGGAGGACAGCCCGGCACATATAAATCAACCGGCACAATCCGATCACATCCACGCACGACTGAATAGCTATAATGATAATATCCACCACCATTCGCACATGAGCCCATAGAGATCACATAACGCGGTTCTGGCATCTGATCATAAACTTTACGTAGCGCAGGCGCCATTTTATTCGTCAATGTTCCGGCAACAATCATAATATCTGACTGACGCGGCGAAGCACGCGGCGCAGTTCCAAAACGCTCAAGATCATAGCGCGGCATAGATGTATGCATCATCTCAACGGCACAACAGGCCAATCCAAATGTCATCCAGAACATTGATCCTGTCCGCGCCCAATTTGCGAGCTCTTCGATAGATGTCGTCACAAAGCCTTTATCATTGAGCTCATGCGACATCTGCCTAAAATAAACAGGATCAACACCCTCCATCGGGTTAAGAACCGCATTTTGCGTCAGATTCTGCTCAGTATCAAAACTCATGGACCTAAAACCTCATTTGCTCGCGCTGCATTTTTACTCCCAATCAAGCGCGCCCTTCTTCCATTCATAAATAAAGCCTACCGTCAAAATCCCCAGAAAGATCATCATCGACCAAAATCCAGCTTGACCAATATCCTCTAAAACGATAGCCCACGGAAAAAGAAACGCAACCTCAAGATCAAAAATTATAAATAACAGTGAGACCAGATAAAAACGCACGTCAAACTTCATACGCGCATCTTCAAAAGGCTCAAAGCCGCACTCATAGGGAGAGTTTTTCTCCTTATCAGGACGACTTACGGCGCTTACCCATGCTGCACCCGTCAAAGCAAACGCCAAAATAATTGCAATAATAAGAAAAATCAGGACACCCACATATTCCATGATTTGTCCATTGATATATTCCATAGTCGCACACCCAAAATTTACTATCTCTTAGTCACATTTCGCTTCATGTACAAGTATTTTTTACTATTACAGTGCCTTTTACGATACAAAAACGTTTTCCGAGACACTTTACATATAAAATAATTTTCAATAGGGTCCCTTACGGAATAATAAATATATTTTAAAATACAAAATCATCTTTTTAAGGACATAATATGAATTGTAATTTTGTCAGAATAATTTTGCTTATTTTAATATGCTTTCAGTCAATATCAGCATCTTATGCTGAAGAAAATTTGACAGTGACTGAATCTGAGGATGGGCGCATGATTATTGCAAAAACAGAAAGGCAAGAAAATGTTAAAGCAGATGGTTTTACACTTGATTTAAATACCCAAAGCCACCCTCTGCCATTACCTCTTAAAGATTATCTTGATTATATTGAAAAAACGCATCATGCGATTACTTTCCTTGAAACAAGGCGCGACATTGCAGCCGAGAACCTTGATGCAGCTGCACTCGGGCGCCGTCCGCAAATTGGCATACAAGGATTTATGGGGCGCAATCGCACGGAAGATAAAACCATCTCAGAGACATTTGATGGAGCAGCACGCTTCCATGAGCTCACTGTCTCACAGCCTATATATACTGGCGGACGCGTTGATAGCGAAATATTGAACGCCAAAGCCGGCTATGACGAGGCAGATTTCCGCACCAAAGGCGATGTAAATAGTTTTCTCTTTGATGCTGCTGAGGCTTACACAGAGTTTCATAAAAATAAAAACCTCGTGATACTTTATACTGATACAGTGCAAAATGCCCAAAAAAGAGTGCGCTCTGTTGAGGCTGAAAATAAAGCCGGCGAAAGAACCATTACAGATGTCGCCATTGCGAAATCAAGGCTTGCCTCCGCTGAGGCTGATCTTGCACGCGCCTCGGCTGATTTGAAAAGCTCACGCGTAAAATTTACTTATTATACAGGCCAAAGCAATACGCCTTTCCAGACTGTTGAAAATAGCGCGAGACCGCTTGATGTTGCTCAGGACTTTATCCCTGCGGATCTTGGCGCGTTTTATTTTCTCAACCCTTCTATCCGTGAGGCAGATGCTGCCACCCATGCCGCAGAAGCAGGCATTGAACGTGCGAAAGCTGAATATGCGCCATCTGTAACTCTTGATGGGCGGGCAGCTTATAATGACAGACGAGATGAGCTTGCACGTAACATTGACAGTGAGGATTACTCACTTTTTGCGCGTTATAATATTCCGATATATAGTCGTGGTATGGAATATAGTCGCTTGCGGACTGCGCGCTTAGAAGCCAAACGCGCAAAGAACCGACTGATTGCTTTATCTGGTGAAGCCTCTACAGATTATCAATCCAGCATATTGCGCTATAATGCATCAACGAGCATAGTGCGCTCTTACGAGATCGCTTTAGAAACTGCACAAAAAGCTTATGATGCGGCGCAAAAAGAATATGAATATGGCTTTCGAACAATAACCGAAGTTTCCGACGCAGAAAGAGAAGTCACCAGAGCGCGCGCAGAACTCATATCTGCCAAAGCCGACAGGTTAAATAATGTCTTGGAAATTTTGCGTGATCTTGACCGTTTAAGGCAGGGATAGGAGCTTATCAAAGTCTCTTAGCTAATCTTCAAGATTATATCTACATATTAAAGTTATTTTTTCTCTCACGCCAGTTGGCTTCCGCCAACTGCTCCGAGGGGGCGCGCAACGATGCGCGACGCCCAGTCAGGCGCTTTACCAAAAGCACTTAATCGTAAATCTTTAGGACTTTTGGTATTAATCCCCCAAAATCCCTGAGAATTTCTTATTAAACTTAGAGACCTGTCCGCTTGTATCAGTCAGATGTAATTTACCATCTTGTTTCCAGGCAGGATGTGTTGTCGGATCAACGTCCAACACAAGCTTTTCTGCACCATTCGGCAAAGCCATTAAAAGATGATATTTTGTTCCGTCATTCATAACGACTTCAACAACTTTTCTTTCAGGATGAATATCTTTTTTCATTTTGTGACCTTAAAATAAAAACATTACATATCACAAAACATGATACATAAATAAATGATTTTCTATATTTTGGCCTTTTACCCTTTTCCAGAGCTGTTTTCAAGAGCATTTTTATATGACACATACCAGACATAAGACTGTAAGCCCAACAAAATTGTGGATTTTAAAATATCAGTCACAATAAGAGGCGCTGTATGCGTATTATACCACGATCTTAATTTATCTAAATATGATCTTTTTACCTTAGATTTGTTATCACCAGCTGAGCCCTTTACAATATACGAGTTCGCTTCACCGTAAAGCGCATCAAAAGCCTCAGGATTATACTTATTCTTCGTGAGAGATGCTGCCTTAGCAAGAAAACCTTCTAGTTTCCCTTTATTTTCATCAGATATTTCACTTAATTTGTCAGGGATATTTCTTACATATTCTTGGAAATCTGGATGAAAATGATCTATGTGAGACTTTAGAAAATCTATTAAATTTATAAATTCTCTGTCTGCTTTGAATTCGTCATGTTCACTCTCCAATACGTTATTTACTTTTTTTTGCAACTCCAACTGGAGTGAATGATCATGGGTTACAAGCCTATCGATCATACGACGCATAGCTGTTTGCCCGTATAATCTACGAAACCTAACGAGCGCAACAGCCCCCCCAAAACCAAGCGTGGATATAACTGAGGAGGTGGTCGAAGGTAATATGCGACCAAAATTAACACATTCTTTTTGCATAAGACTGTTTAGAACAGCTGGCACGCAAAATATAATATGGTGCATCAAATGCTGTGCTAAAAAGAAAGAAGCTAAACTACTAGATATCGGTTGTTGTGCGCCTCCGAAAAATCGAGATACAAATCTTGCAAGTTTATAATGTGGTACAAAATCCATCCTCTTACCAAATAGTTTTCGAATAGTCAGTAACAAGTCAGGACACAAAGTTTCCTCCTCATCCGCTATTGTTAATTTGAAATCCTGATTAGGATTTATTTTATTTTCGTCATCATAAATATTACCATTTTTTCTAGATTTTTTTATATTTCTTATCCAATCAGGTACATATGTGGCAAATGTAGCAGCAAGGATTATGCTACAAAGAATTTTAGCCACTCTGCTTGATTCATTATCTGGACATTCTACACCTAATTGATCAGTAGTAGTAGAACTTACCATATTCAGTGAAGCTAGCATTCCAGCTAGAGCTAGAACACGACTTTTGGGGGCTTTTACCCTATGAGGAGTTAAATTTTTTCTACCCCTTTCTTGATGAAAGGGCGCCCTTGTGGGGCTCGCGTCAATGATCATATGAACCTGCTTATTTTTATCTATTGAATATAATATAAGCATACCACAAC
>JBCCNR010000008.1:0-14531 GCA_039025725.1 Pseudomonadota bacterium
AAAATATAAAAAAACGGTCATTGTGTGTTCCCTGAGCTTGCCGATGGGCTATGTTTTATTTTTTTGTGCACTACCTTGTAATTCGCACCCTTCGGCAAGCTCAGGGACCGCACAAGGATAGCTCAGGGAGGAACAATAATGCGTAACTCCTAATATAAAAACTGCAAAAAGCGGTCCGTTTATTACGAAAGACTAAGAAATACGCAGCATATGATGCTTTTTCTTCCCAACAGAGAGCTTAACAGCATTTTCTTGCATATGATCATCTGATATTACGATTTTATCATCCTGAATGGAAGCATCATTAATTTTCACCCCTCCGCCCTTGATAAGGCGTCTGGCCTCTGACTTAGAGGGGGCAAGACCTATCGTAACCAGAATATCTAATAAAGTGAGGCCCTTATCAAACTCGGCTTTGGCTAAGAGTGTTTCGGGGAGACCTGCGCTTTCGCCCTGTTCAAAAGCTCGCTCAGCGGTATTTTGCATCTCTGATGCGATATCTCGTCCACGGGCGAGCGCTGTTGCCTCAGTGGCAAGGATTTTTTTAGCTTCATTGAGCTCCGCGCCCTGAAGGGCCGCCAACTTTGCAATTTCTTCCGTTGGCAGAAAGGTAAATAATTTTAAGAACCGCACCACATCTGCATCGGCAACATTACGCCAAAATTGCCAATATTCCCAATCAGAGAGCATATCTTTATTCAACCAGACTGCCCCGGAGGCCGTCTTCCCCATTTTCGCGCCCGAAGCTGTTGTCAAAAGCGGAGTTGTCAGCCCAAACAAAGACGCATCACAAATGCGGCGCCCAAGATCAATTCCAGAAACAATATTTCCCCATTGATCTGAGCCTCCCATCTGTAACACACAATCATATCTTTTATAGAGCTCGACAAAATCATAGGCTTGCAGGACCATATAATTAAACTCTAAAAAAGAGAGATTTTGCTCTCTCTCAAGACGAGACTTTACGGATTCAAACGACAACATACGATTTACAGAAAAGTGTCGTCCAAAATCACGCAAAAAGGCAATATAGCTGAGGCCACTCAGCCAATCATCATTATTGATCATCACAGCGTCAGAGGCGCCTTCACCAAATGCCAAAAATGGTTTGAAGATATTTTTTATCCCCTCCATATTGTCAGCGATGGTGGCATCATCAAGTAATTTTCGGCTTTCATCTTTTCCAGATGGGTCGCCGATTTTTGTTGTCCCTCCGCCCATGACAATTAGGGGCTTATGACCGGTTTTTTGTAGCCAAGCCAGCATCATAATCTGCACAAGGGAGCCCACATGCAATGAAGGCGCCGTGCAATCAAACCCAATATAAGCAGCAATTTTACTGTCACGCATTTTTTCATCAAGCGCGGTGGCATCCGTTATATCTTGAATGAAGCCGCGCTCATGTAGAATATGCAGATAGTCTGATGTATAATGCATGACCGTAAGACAAGATTGCTTTTAACGTGAGTAAAACTCGATGACCAGATTAGGCTGCATCTGCGTTGGGTATGGTACTTCTTCGAATGTTGGAACACGCGTTAGAATTGCAGAAGGCTTAGTGTCATCAAATGTGATATAATCCGGAATATCACGCTCTTGCAGGGCCTGAGCATATTGCAAAACTTCATTTTCCTTGAAACGATCAGAAACCGTAATAACATCGCCAACGCGCACGCGATAAGATGGAATATTCACACGCTGACCATTTACGCGAAAGTGGCCATGATTTACAAATTGACGCGCAGCGAAAACAGTCGGTGCCAATTTTGCACGATAGACCATTGTATCAAGCCGTTGTTCTAACATACCGATCATATTATCGGCTGTGTCACCTTTACGTCGGTCGGCCTCTTTATAGACATTTCTAAATTGCCGCTCAGTGAGGTTGCCGTAATAGCCCTTAACTTTTTGCTTAGCCCGCAGCTGAATTCCGTAATCAGAAAGCTTGCCGCGATTTTGCCCATGCTGACCCGGGCCATATTTGCGTTTATTCACAGGAGACTTTGGGCGTCCCCAAAGATTTTCGCCCATCTGGCGATCAATCTTATATTTTGTCGAATGACGTTTTGACATTATTTTAATCCTTAAAAAACTTTTCCTCTTTCGTGCCCTCAAAATTTAGAGCACAAATGACAGAAGGCCAAATAAGCTCAACCTTCGCAAAGTGGACAACTGTCTATCATATTGCTCTTTAAATCGCAATGCAGAAAAATATCGAATATGGGATGAATCCGTGTTATATCAGAAGCGTAGTGGATGCTCTCAAAATCCCATAGGGATTTTGTAGCGATTCAAGTATAATTAAGTAGAAATCATAAAATTTACGTGAGATATGCTAACGATAGCCCTTCCGTCCAAAGGACGCTTAAAAGAAGATACTGAAAAATATTTTGAAAATATTGGTCTGCCTATCAAGACCAAGGGCGGGGCGCGGGAATATACAGGCTCTTTTGCGGGGCTTGATGATAACCGCATTTTATTTTTGCAACCCTCTGAGATTGCTCGGACCTTAGAAGATGGCACCATTGATTGTGGTGTGACGGGTCATGATCTGATTTCTGAGCGCGATGCAAATCATAAGACTTTCAGCTTCAAAGAGCTTGGTTTTGGTCATGCGGACCTCGTGATGGCTGTGCCGGAAACATGGATTGATGTGCAATCGATTTCAGACCTTGATGATATTATGTTTTTCTTCCGTAAGAAGCATGGCATGCGGTTTCGCATTGCAACGAAATATATTCATTTAACGACTGAATTTCTTAAAAAACATGGCATGGTTGATTATCGTATTATTGAATCGCAGGGGGCGACTGAGGGGGCTCCGGCTGCTGGTGTCGCAGAAGCCATTGTCGATATTACAAGTACAGGCAATACGCTTCATGCCAATGCGCTGAAAATCATCCCGGATGGTGTGTTATTGCGCTCACAAGCACATTTTTTAGGCGCTTTAAACGCTGAGTGGAATGCGGAAAAATTCAGCATTTTAAGGCGTATTTTAGATTATATTTCTGCGCATCAGCGCGCTTGTTGTTTTAAAGTTTTGCATGGATCATTTGCGCCGGGTGCGCGTGAAGATGTCGTGGATTGCATGATTTCTTTTAAAGCACAGGATATTAATATCTCTGAGACTGGATTTGTCTGCTTGATTGATCGTTCGCGTTTACATGCTTTTACAGAGATTTTACGTGCATCGGGTGCTGATATTATTACAGTTTCAGAATGTGAAAGTGTTTTTCGTTCTGAATCTGAGCTTTATGATTCTTTCCTTACCAAGCTTAATGGACAGCAGGAAGATGCCGCATAAAAAGCTTTTGCATATATTTCAGAGCTTTGAAATGGGTGGCGCGCAAAATCGTTTTTTACAATTTATGCGGCATGCGGCTCATCCGGAACATGATCATTATATTCTTGCTTTAAATGGCAATTATAGCTTGTTAGAACATTGGCCTAAAACGGTCAGGCGCCCTATTTTATATGATGAGTTTCATTATAAGAAGGGTTATATTTTACGAAATATCTTTGCATTCTGGCAGCTTTTTAGAAAGAAATCTTTTGATCTTATTCTAACGCAAAACTGGCCGACCATAGAGGCCGTCATTGCCAACACGCCGCAGAAAATTCCACATATTCATAGTGAGGATGGCTTTGGCGCAGATGAGGCGAATGGTCTGAAATCAAGACGCAATCTTGTGAGAAAAATTTTTCTGATGGGCAAAACACTGTTAGTGCCTAGTCTCACTTTGAAGAAGATTGCCGATGATTATTGGCGCGGGCCTGACTGTGACCTCTATTATATTATGAATGGTGTTGAAGATCATAAGGATGATGAGCCCCCCTGCCCTTTTGAT
Organism: Pseudomonadota bacterium; assembly: GCA_039025725.1. GTDB lineage: Bacteria > Pseudomonadota > Alphaproteobacteria > JBCCNR01 > JBCCNR01 > JBCCNR01. Next base: position 3,849 of record JBCCNR010000008.1, read on the forward strand.
TTTCGTGATAAAATTATTTTTACGACAGTTGCGATTTTACGCCCTGAGAAAAATCTCAGCCTTTTTATGACCGTGCTGGCTGATCTTGTGCATGATCATGGTTTGTCCCTCATATGGGTGATTATCGGAGATGGCCCTTGCTTGAATGATTTAAAAGCGCAAGCAAAGCGTTTGAACCTTATCGAGGGTGAGCATATTCTTTTTACTGGATTTCAGAAGAATTATAAGCCTTATCTGAAACATTCAGATATTTTTGTCCTGTCTTCTCTTACTGAGCAACAGCCCCTTTCTGTCCTTGAGGCCATGTCTTATTTAAAGCCTGTTATTGCCACCGATGTCGGAGATATTGCAACAATGGTCGCGCCAGAAAATCGTGATCTTATTGCTCATTCTGTTTTTCAGGCGCCATATACGTCCCTTAAGGCGCTTATCAAAGAGCCAAAATATAGGCAATCTTTGGGGTTAGCGAATAAAAACTGGCAAATGACATATTTTGATCTTGAACACTCATTGAAAATGCGTGCAAAACTTATTGAAGAACGCATGAGTTACACTTAAAGGTATATATGATGCATTTTCTTCGATCTCTTTTATTCCATATTCTTTTTGTTGCTGCGACGGCTTATGTGCTGATATTTTATGGGATTGCATCATATTTTGCCCCGGCGATGGCTCTGAAGGGTTTTAGAACATGGGCAAAGTTAGTGATTTGGGGATTAAAAGCTTTTGTAAATATCACAATAGAAATCCGTGGTGCTGAATATCTCCCGAAAGGGGGTGCTCTGGTTGCCTGTAAACATCAATCGACTTTAGAAACGGCGTTATTATTTGCAATTTTTCAAAATCCTTCGATAATTTTAAAAAGAGAGTTGCTTTATATTCCTTTTGCAAATGCTATGATTAAGGGGGCCAAACATATTGCGATTAACCGAAGGGGTCATGGTCAGGAGAAAAGACGTATCGTGACCCATGCCATGGAGAATATTCAAAATGGCCATCAAATTATTATCTTCCCTGAGGGCACGAGAAGCAGCGTGACCTCTTCCCCAAGCTATAAGCGCGGTATTTTCTCAATTTATACGGCTTTGAAAGTTCCTTGCTTGCCAGTTGCTTTAAATACAGGAATGTTTTGGGGGCGGCGCTCTTTTTATCTCAATCCGGGAAATGTGATCATTGAGCTTTTGCCGCCTATTCAGCCTGGCTTAAAAGATGATGATTTTATGACCACATTGCGCACGAATATAGAGGCAGCGTCCGCGCGTCTTATACAAGAGGCTGCTTTTGAGCAATCTCAACTGAGGCGCGGGACGCATCCTTCTCAAAGCAAACCTAAATATCCACCAAAATAGCTTATATTATGGTTATAGAGAATAAACTTAATCTTGCTCATCAGGCCGATCTTGCCAGAGAAGAAGAGAGGATCAGCAAGCAAAAGGCAAAGCATCTTTTTGACAGTGGAGACATTGACAAGGCTGAGATTGGCACTTTTGCCGGGCTTTCTTTTATTCACCGTTATTTATTTTCAGATATTTATGATTTCGCTGGTAAAATTCGAAAAGTAAATATTGCAAAGGGGCATTTTCGTTTTGCGCCTGTCATGTATCTTGTGCAATCATTGGATTATATTGACAAGATGCCACAGAAGAATTTTGATGATATCATTGTGAAATATGTTGAGATGAATATTGCCCACCCTTTCAGAGAAGGCAATGGACGTGCAACACGTATATGGCTTGATTTGATGTTAAAAAAAGAGATCAAACAGGTTATCGATTGGGATTTGATTGATAAAGAGGATTATTTATCGGCAATGGAGCGCAGCGTTGTCAAAGATATTGAAATAAAGCATATTTTAAAAAATGCTCTGACGGATAAGATTAATGACCGCACTTTATATATGAAGGGTATCGACGTCAGTTACTTCTATGAGGGATATAGCACCTTTAAAATAGAAGATTTATAATAGCACCTTCTAAATATCACCAAATTTATAGGAAATTGTTTTATCAATAAGAGTTATACCTTCGGGGACATTGACATTCATATGCGGTAATTTTTCGCCATGGATCGCCTCGAAATCATTAAAATTGACATAAATTATTGCTGGATATTCCCAGGCCGCATGCGTAAAGCCTTCTGCAATCTGCTGAGTGCTGCTCATGCCATGGGTTAATTTCGTCACATTTTTAAAGCTTTGAACCTGTCTGACATTCACTTTAAGATCATCCATATGGCATCTTACCCATATAGGGCCATCGGAAGGTGCAACAGCGATGTCCGCAGGTATGGTGAAATTCTCGCTATAGGTTTTGCCTTGTTTTGTTGCGCATATTGCAGATCTATCTGTGAAATTATGGTTAACGGTCGGTATAATCTTTACCATTTGCTGAGGCATATCATTTTTATGACTACAGGCAGATATAATTAAAATAAAAAATAAAGCAATAAATTTAAACATAAATATACCAAATAAATAAAACAATAACAAACATAATAGAAAAGTCAAGACATGCTATCCATTGATGGTGGTGTATCTGATTATTTTAATTTGCATCGCCCCAGCCGATACTTTAAAATTCACAAAATGCAGGAAAATGAAAAAAAACGAGTCGCAACACAGCGTTTGTCTCAATTTGCTTTTACGCGCAAAACGCCCGGCATGTTCCGGCAAATGGCACGCCGTGGTCTGAAAGATGTGAATCTTATCTCGGAATGGGATAAGATTGTTGGCCCTATTTTGGCAAAATATTCCATACCGGAGGGTGTAAAAAATATTTCAGGGCGTAGGATTCTTATCATAAAAGTTTTTGAGACCAGAATTATTGAATTTCAACATCAAAAAGCAGATATTCAATCTCGGGTGAATTTGACTGCTGGATATGCTTTTATTGAAGATATTAAATTTACGCGGACGAGAAAAATACCTAAATCGAAATATGAAAGACGTGGTGCGATAAAATCTTTGCCAGAGACGCCTCATCCTTCTTTAACTGAGCAAAAAAGTCATTTTCAGAATAAAAATCTTGAAAAAGCTATTCATAAACTGGCACATTGTGTCCTTGCGGTTCCTGATGAAAATGATAAAGTGAAGCAGGAAAAGACAGAACCGCAGCGCCCACAAAAAGCGTGGCTTCAGGAAGCAAAAAAGATATTATAAATTATCAAAAATAATAAGGTCAGATATGTCGCAAGATCAACAGCAGCCTCCGCCGCAAACACCACAGAAGAAATATCTCTTGCTGGGGACTGCGGCCGTTTTATTGATTGGGGCTTTTCTTTTTGGACGTTGGATTGATATTCCGGCAACTTATGGCAATGCTGCCTCGCAGGAGCCGGCTTCGCAAACGGCTTCTTCTACATATCAGATAGATGTATTTGAAACAGATTTGATTATCGGAGAGCTTGAAAATCCTGTTATAACGCTTGTGGAATATGGCTCAATGACCTGTCCGCATTGTGCGGATTTCCATAATAATATCGCATCTGTTCTGAAAAATAAATATGCTGAAAAGCCTGTTATATTTATATATCGTGATTATCCTTTGGAAAAATTCGCTTTAAAGGCGGCTATTCTGGCAAGATGTGATGAGAGCAAACGTCAGGCTTTTGTAGATATAATTTATAAGAAGCAGAAAAGTTGGATTCGCGGCAGTGAGAGCGTCATTTTACAGAATTTAAACATGTTGGCGAAGATGGGAGGACTGTCTTTAGAGGCCTATGCGGCATGTCAGGAAGATCAGGCTCTGATAGAGAAGATCGTCAAAGAGCGCAAATATGGCAGTGATCATTTTGCTATTGATGCAACGCCGACGATTCTTATAAATGGTAAGAAGGCTCCGAATGGTGAGGATATAGAATATTTCACGCAGGAGATTGATGATTTATTGGCTTCGGTAAATCAAACACATGATATGGCGCAATAATTTAGATGCATTTCAAACGGCTAAGATTAAATGGTTTCAAGTCATTTATAGACCCAACTGAGCTTCTGATTGAGGAAGGGATTACAGGCATTGTGGGTCCGAATGGCTGTGGGAAGTCTAATTTGCTTGAGGCTCTGCGCTGGGTTATGGGGGAAAGCAGTGCGAAATCTATGCGCGGTACGGGGATGGATGATGTTATTTTTGCTGGAACGGATCGCCGCAGCCCGCGTCCATATGCAGAAGTTCAGCTGACGATTGACAATTCGGATCATTTTGCGCCAGCGCAGTTTAACCATGAGAAAACCTTGGATATTTCGCGCAAGATCACGCGTGATATGGGTTCGAGTTATCGTGTTAATGGCAAGGAAGTGCGTGCGCGTGATTTACAAATTTTATTTGCGGATGCTGCAACGGGGTCTAACTCTCCGTCTCTTGTGCGGCAGGGGCAGATCAGTCAGCTTATCCATGCAAAGCCGAAACAAAGGCGTGCGATCCTTGAGGATGCAAGTGGTATAGGCGGTTTATATTCGAGACGCCGCGAGGCAGAATTGCGATTGAAGGCTGCACAGCAGAATCTTGAGCGTGTTGAGGATATTTTAAAAACAACAGAGACACAGATCAATTCTTTGCGCAGGCAGGCGAAGCAGGCGGAAAAATATCGTATATTATCTTCTGAGATCAGAAAGACAGAGGGCTTACATCTTGCTGTTTTATATGCGCGTGCGGCTTCGGAGAAAGAGCTTGCGGAGCGTGACTTGCGCGATATTTCTTTGAAGGTTGCAAAAAGTGAGATAAAAGCCTCTCAGCTTTTGCAGCAGGAGATAAATTATCAAGAGCAGGTTGCACCCTTACGGGAGGAGTTAGCGATTGCTTCGGCAATTTTAAAGAATACGGAAATTGAGGCTACATCTTTAAAGGGGAAAATTTCTGAGGCTGAAAATCGGATTTATCGTCTGGAGCGTGGCTTGGAGAATATTGCGAAGGATCGCAAACGCGAAGATGATCTTTTACAGGATGCGGATATTGTTCTACAGAGGCTTGAGACGGAATTATCTGAGATGGGCGCTGCTGAGAGTGACTCTCCGGAGGAGATTGCGGCTCTTGAGGGTCGTCTTGAGGCAGGTCAGACAGAGCTTTCTGACCATGAGGCACGGTTAGAGCAGCTGCGCAATGATATTTCAGATTTACAATCACGCAATAAAAGTTTGACAGAGACAGCAAATCAGGCGCGCGGACGGCAGTTGCGGCTTGAAAAGGATTATATAGGATTGTCCGAGCAAGAGAAGCAAGCGTCTCTGGCTTTGACGGAGGATTTTGCAACTCAGATGTTAGAGGATAAAAGGCAGAATCTCGCTGATCAGCTTGCGGAGAAAACTGCGCTTCTACAGACATATGATATGGATTTAGAAGCGCTTCATACAGAAGAAAGCGAGGCACGCAAGGCTTTATTGGAGGCTGAGAAAAATCTTAATATTATTCATGCTGAGATAAAGGGTTTAACAGCTTTATCTGAGGGGGCTGAGAAGCAGCAAGGCAAGGCTAATATTCTTGATCAGATTACGCTTCATGCGGGTTATGAGAAGGCATTTGGTGTGGTTTTTGGGGATGATATTTCCTTTGATGACAACCCTCAGCAGCCGCGATATTGGCGTCTTTTGCCGTCTGAAAAGATGCAGGCAAAAATCACTTTCCCAGAGAATATTCGGCCTTTATCAGATTATGTTAAGGCTGTTCCGGATTTTTTACGTTTGGCTCTTGCGCGTGTGGGTGTTTTGACGGATGAAACGCAAGCAGAGCATTTACAAGATATGCTCATGCCTGGGACAATTCTGGTTTCGCAATCGGGGAAGTTATGGCGTTCTGATGGGTTTGTAATTGCGGATGGTCGGGAGACTCAGACATCTTTATTGCTTGAGCAGAAAAACAGGCTGATTGCTCTCAAGGGGGAGGAAGTTGCTTCGCAAGAGCTTTTATCAGCGGCGCAGCGCACTTATGAGGATATTAAAAAGCGTCATCTTGATATGCAGACTGATCAGAGAAAAGCGCGTCAGGCCTGTGAGGATATGAACAGAGAGCAACAGCAATTAGAGCGCAAAATTTTGACGGTACAAAATGCGCTGACGGTTGCGGAGAGCAAATTGAAGGGCCTTACAGAGCGCCGGGAGCTTATTGAGCGTGAATTACAGGAAGCCAATCAGGCGGCGGAGCAAGCTTTGGCAGCGTTAGAGAGCATATCTGGTACGGATGCGCTTCGGGAAGAGGCGGAGCTTTTAAAGAGTCTTGTCACGGAGAAAAGGAATAATTTATCGGATATAAAGGCGCATTTAGAGAGTGCAAAACGTGCGATCAAAGAGCGTGATATGCGGTTAAAATCTTTACAAAAAGATAAGGCGGATTGGGAGGGGCGTTCTGCGAAGGCGCGGCAGCGCTTGGCGGAGTGTGATCGGCGTCGTGATCATGTTACAAGAGATTTACAGCAAGCGAGGTCTGAGCCTGATCTTTTATATCGGCAGCGTGATGAAGTTCAGAGCAAATTGGCGACGGCCGGCAAGCGTTTTGAGGAGGCAAAATCATCTTCTGAGGGTTTGGAGGGAGAGCTTTCTGTTGTGACAAAGGCGTTACGGCAGGTACAGTCGGAGGTCTCTGACCAGAGGGAGCTGAAGGCGCGTTTGGAGACGACTTTAGAGGGTGCTGTTCAGAGTGAGCAGGATATTCTGACGCGTATTGCGGAGAAAATTGCGAACACGCCGGAGGAATTGCGTGCGGAGCTTGAGGTAAAACCGGATGAGACGACGCCGGATTTACATATAATAGAAGAGAATTTACGCAGTTTAAATATGAAGCGTGATGGTTTGGGTCCGGTTAATCTTGTTGCTGAAAAGGAGCTAACAGAGATTGAGGCGCAATCTCTTGCATTGATTGCGGAGAAGGATGATTTATTGGCGGCGATAAAGAAGCTTTCAGGTGCGATTGCGGATATTAACAAAGAAGGCCGTGTGCGTATCACGAAGGCATTTGATATTGTGAATAATCATTTTAAGAAGCTCTTTCAGCATCTTTTTTCTGGTGGTGTTGCGGAGCTGGCTTTGGTGGAGTCGGATGATCCGTTGGAGGCGGGTTTAGAGATACATGCGCGTCCTCCGGGGAAGAAGACCAGTACATTATCGCTTTTATCGGGCGGAGAGCAGGCATTGACCTGTATGGCTTTAATTTTTGCGGTATTTTTGACCAATCCTTCGCCGATTTGTGTATTAGATGAGGTTGACGCGCCGCTTGATGATGCGAATGTTGAGCGTTATTGTAATCTGATCACGGAGATGACCAAGGTTACGGATACGCGCTTTTTGGTGATAACGCATAATGCTTTAACGATGGCACGGGCGGATCGTTTATTTGGTGTGACCATGTCGGAGCGTGGTGTATCACAGCTTGTGTCGGTTGATTTAAAGGCGGCAGAAAAACTTGTAGATGAATAGTGAAATCATATATGTCAGAGAAATTTAATTACTACCATGATCAGGCTGTGTCTGTGGTCGGCGATCCGGATATCAGCAGACAAGATCAAAATATGCCTCCTTATATGCAGGGTTTGAATAAGGCGCAATATGATGCGGTGAATTGTCTTGATGCGCCTCTTTTGGTGTTGGCTGGCGCGGGGACGGGAAAAACGCGTGTTTTGACCACGCGGATTGCGCATATTCTTTATTCGGGTTTGGCGCGTCCATGGGAAGTTTTGGCGGTGACTTTTACCAATAAAGCGGCGAAAGAGATGCAGGAGCGCGTTGGGTCTTTGCTGGGCGGTATGGAGGCCATGAGCTGGACAGGCACGTTTCATGCGATTGCGGCGAAGATTTTACGCAGGCATGCTCCGGCGGTTGGGTTACAGTCTAGCTTTACGATTTTAAATGATGATGATCAGGAGAGATTATTAAAGCAAATTCTTGAGGCTGGCGGGGAAGATTTAAAGCGCTCGCCGGCAAAATTTTTACTTAGCATTATTGATAGTTGGAAAAACCGTGGTTACACTCCGAAGGATGTGCCTTTTCAAGAGATCCCGGATATTTATGGGGGGCGAGCTTTAGAATATTATGAGATGTATCAGGATCGTTTACGCACGCTGAATGCGGTCGATTTTGGAGATTTATTGCTGCATAATATTACGCTTTTCAAGGCTCAGCCTGAGATCTTACGCGATTATCATCGGCGTTTTAAGTTTATTCTGGTCGATGAGTATCAGGATACGAATATTGCGCAATATTTATGGTTGCGTTTATTGGCGCAGGGTCATGGCAGTATTTGTTGTGTTGGGGATGATGATCAGTCTATTTACGGCTGGCGAGGCGCTGAGGTTGGGAACATCCTGAAATTTGAGAGAGATTTTGACGGTGCGAAGATCATTCGTTTAGAGCAAAATTATCGATCTACTTCTGTTATTCTTGAGGCTGCTTCGGGTCTTATCAGTCACAATCAGGGGCGATTGGGCAAGTCGCTTTATTCTGACACACAGGGCGGCGAGCCGATTATTTTAAAGACACTCTGGGATGGGGAAGAAGAGGCGCGTTACATTTCTGAGATTATTGAGGATATTGAGCGCTCAAAAGAGCCGCCTCTTTCGGATGTTGCAATTTTGGTGCGGACTTCATCGCAGATGCGCGTGCTTGAGGAAAGGCTGATCACATGTGCCATTCCCTATCGTGTGATTGGCGGGATGAAATTCTATGAGCGTGCGGAAATTCGTGATGCATTGGCTTATATGCGTTTGATCGCGCAGCCGCATGATGATTTGGCATTTGAGCGTGTTTTAAACAAGCCTAAGCGAGGCCTTGGGGATGCGACAGTAAAAATCCTGCGTGAGACTGCGCGGCAGATGGATGGTTCGATTTATCTTTCGACACAAAAAGTCATTGAGACAGGTTTATTGCGCCCGAAAGCAAGGGGAGCGCTTGAGACATTTATGCAGAATTTGACGACCTGGATAGCAGCATCTGCGAAAATGCCGGTCAGTGAGCTTGCTGGTCTCGTTTTGGATGAGTCAGGCTATATGCAGATGTTGAAAGATGACAAATCTCCGGATGTTGCGGGACGTATTGAAAATCTCAAAGAGCTGGTGAAATCCATGCAGGATTATGAGACTCTGTCTGATTTCCTTGAGCATGTTGCGCTTGTGATGGATAATAACGCGCCGGATACTCTTGAGAAAGTGACGATTATGACATTGCACGCTGCAAAGGGGCTTGAATTTCATACTGTCTTTTTGCCGGGTTGGGAGGATGGTCTGTTTCCATCACAAAAAACCATGGATGAGAGCGGCAATAAAGGTTTAGAGGAAGAAAGGCGTCTGGCCTATGTGGCGCTGACCCGGGCGCGCAAGCAGATTTATCTTTCATTTGCGCAAAATCGACGTTTATATAATCAATGGCAGAGCACATTGCCATCGCGCTTTATTGATGAGATCCCGGAAACATGCCTGCAAAGCGAGCGCCAAAGCTATTTTAATCAGCCCAAATCAACGCTTTCGCATTTTGAAAATTCGGGCAGCGCCTATGATACGCCGGGCTGGAAGCGTGCACGTGAAAATTTCATTGAGCATAATCCTTATGAAGCTCCCAAAAGACGCGCCCCAAGAGAAGCTTCGCATAATTTCACCAAAGGCGATCATATTGTGCATGGTAAATTTGGCTATGGCGAGATTATCTCCGCCGAGGGAGACCGTCTGCTTGTCAGATTTGAAGAGGAAGGGTTTAAAAATGTCTTTGCCCGTTTCGTTGAAATGGCGTGAGAAGATTGAAAATATGTTTAATTGTTAAAATGAGGGGAGTATCTGCAAAACGTCTGTTTGGTCGTCGCCTGGATTATCTTCATTGCTAATTTCTGAAAAAAGTTATGAAAAGTAGTACCCTTCTTCTGCATCAAATGATTCAATACGACGTTTTACTAAAAGCTTATCTTCAACAGCTTCGTCCAATGCTCCCATGAGGAGTTCCTTTTTTCTATCAAACTCTACTTTGCCTATTTGCCACTCTTGACTTGATGTATCATCAGGTGAAGGATGCACCCAACGATATTGAGTATTTATACCAGGTGACAATCTGGTAATCATAGATTGAAGTATTCTGTCATTAAGAGTGCAATAAAATTTATTAAAAATTTCTACAAGCAAGCCAAGAGTCGCCTTTTTCCCAGCAGTTGTTTTCACTTCACTATTGAGTTTTAGCGCTTTATCAAGATCGATTTGATGGCTTACATTGTTGGAACCAAGAGCAATAATATGAGATGGTGTAAACTCTGCATGGTTGCAGATATGTTTCAAAATTTCACCAAATATTTTTTTTTCCGTATGTGTCTTAATGGCGCTCTCATAATAGGCTTTCTTATATTTTTCAATTGCAAGTCTTATATGTAGCTCACTAAGATTTTTAGCCTGACTTATAAGAGTATTAAATGCTCTTAAGTCCTCTATGCTGTTCACTGGGGTCAGCAATTTACGAGATGTCTCATCTAATTCCAAATCCTTGATACCCTCGCGTATCTGATCATTATCTAAATCCAAAAGCTTAGCAAGTGTTTTATCTGATAAGATTTCTCTACGTGCTCCTAACGTTGTTGCGCTTTTCGCCTCAGATAATGCTTCGCGTAATTTAGGGAGCACTTTGGACAGTTCATCTTGGGTTAGGAAGTTAATTATATGAGACTTGCCCCTTCTGCTCTTAACAGTATCATTAATATACTTATTGGATACTTGAAAACTAGAACTTCCTTT